>JBEKYB010000116.1:0-5904 GCA_049511435.1 Nitrospirota bacterium
GAGCAGAAACAAAAAAATGACCGCAATGACGATCACAATGGCCGCGGCCAGGGTGATAAAGGGCAGGCACGTCGCGCCCGGGACCAGGCTCATCGTAACGCCCGGCACAAAGGACGTCTACCGTAAGATGATGAGCACCGGTTTGAGCGACATATTCCTCGACGCCGGAGCCGTGATAAACAGCCCGGGCTGCGGGGCATGTCCCGGCAGCCACGAGGGCATCCTGGGCGACGGCGAGAACTGCATCGCCTCAATCAACCGGAACTTCAAGGGCAGGATGGGCAACCCGAACTCGTTCGTATACCTGGCCTCGCCGGCGACGGTGGCCGCGTCCGCTATCGAGGGACGGCTGGCCGACCCGAGGAGGTACCCTTGATCGGCAGGGCCTGGAAGTTCGGCGACAACATCAGCACCGACCTCATCGCCGCGGGCAGGTACGCCTACCTCCGGACGAACCTGCCGGAGCTCACGAAGCACGTCCTGGAGGATGCGCGGGACGAGTTCAGGACGGGCGTCAGGCAGGGCGACTTCGTGGTGGGGGGCAGGAACTTCGGCCTGGGTTCCTCCCGCGAGCATGCGCCCACCATCATCAAGATGGCCGGGACGTCCTGCGTCGCCGCCAAGTCGTTCGCGCGGATATTCTTCCGTAACTGCATAAACATCGGCCTGCCCGCGGTCATGGTGGACACGGACAAGGTGGACGACGGAGACGAGCTGGAGCTCGACCTCGGGCGCGGCGTCCTAAGGGACATGACCAAGGGGATTGAGCTGCCGTTCCCGCCGATGCCGAAGGTAATGACGGACATCCTGGAAGCGGGCGGCCTCGTGCCGTACCTGAAGAAGAACAAGGGTTTCAAACTTTAGCCCGCCACCGCCCTACTTAATTATGCCCGAAACTAAAGACAGATACCTGGAGCTTTACTACTACCTCCGCCTCGTGCGCGAGTTCGAGGGCCGTCTCTCGAAGATGCACCACCAGGGGAAGATTCCCGGCGGCGTGTATTCCGGGCTGGGCCAGGAGGCGCTGGTAGTCGGCTCCACATACGGCCTCAGGAGGGAGGACTTCGTCCTTCCGCTCCACCGCGACTTAGGCGCGTTCCTGGTGAAGGGCGTCGACCCGAAGGTGCTTATGGCGCAGATACTCGGGAAGAAGACCGGGCTCTCGGGCGGACGCGACTCGTTCCTGCACTCGGGCCAGCTCGAACTCGGCGTCATCGGCTCCACGTCCATGTTGGCGTCGTCGCTCCCGGTCGCCTGCGGGGTCGCGCTGAAGTTCAAGATGAAGAGGGAGCGCAGTGTGGTCGTCGCCTTCTTCGGCGAGGGCGCAAGCTCCAGGGGCGATTTCCACGAGGCGCTGAACTTCGCGGGAGTCCAGAAGCTCCCCGTGGTATTTGTCTGCGAGAATAATTTCTATGCGTTCTCCACGCCGCAGTCGCTTCAGATGGCGATAGAAGACGTCGCCGACAGGGCCGAAGGCTACGGCTTCAAGGGGCACGTATGCAGCGGTAACGACCTCTTCGCCGTAATCCACGAGATGGAGCCGGCGGTCGAGCTGGCCAGGGACGGGGGCGGGCCGACCCTTATCGAGTGCAAGACTTACCGCTGGTCCGGCCACAGCGAACATGACATGGCCGCATACCGGACGAAGGACGAGCTTATAGAGTGGGAGAGCCGCGACCCCATCCAGAGGTTTGAGTTCTTCATGTCCAAGAAGGGGTACGACGCGGAAAAGGTCGTGCAGGAGACGGGCGCGGCCGTGAAGGCGGTCGTTGAGGAAGCGGTGAAGTTCGCCGAAGACTCGCCCGAGCCCGACGGCCCCGAGGCCATGGACGGGCTATACGCGACGCCGATACAGTAGCAGCAGTAATATTGCGAGCGGAAATATGATTTTTAAAACATCAGAAAAACGATACCGTCTCCCGTTCAAATGAGGATTGCGGATTACGAGCAGAGCATAACTTTGTGAGCCGTTATAACGTTCGATAAACGTCCAGCGCCGATAAACCCGGTAGATGGACATTACGCCCGTAGGCAGTTCTATTACAAAAAGTAAAACAGGTATTTTTTCTTGTAAACATCAATGTACGGGAAGTGCAGGCAAGAAGGCGCTTAAATCTGCTTTGGATTATATGATGACACAATGAGGAGCAAATATGAGCATTAGGGACAAATTTTGGTTAACAGTTTTGTCATTATTTATAATGAGCGGTATTATAATGCTAATTGCTACTTATTTATCAAGCAATTTTATTTATCTCCTTTTTATAGTATTGGGTATTTATAGTTTTTATATTAATAGGAAATTTCGATGTCCCTCATGTAATGAATTAATTTATAAAAAAGGTAAATATAATTATTCACCATTTATACCCGTAAACTGTGCCACTTGTGGCCATAAATTGGAATAAAGCATCTCACCATAATAGCTCAAACATTACACCCTGCCCTTAATAAGCCGGTGGATTTATGGAACTGACCTACATAAAAGCGATAAACGACGCGCTCCGCATCTCGATGCGGGAAGACAACAGCGTATTCCTCATCGGCGAGGACATCGGCGCCCTGGGCGGCGCGTTCCTGGCGACCGAAGGGCTTTACGAGGAATTTGGCCCGGAGCGCGTCATCGATACACCCATCTCCGAATCGTTAATAGTCGGCGCGTCGGTTGGTGCCGCAGCCGTGGGTCTCAGGCCGGTGGCCGAGATGCAGTTCGCGGACTTCATATCCTGCGGGTTCGACCAGATGGTCAACATGGCCGCGACCTTCAGGTACAGGCATGGCGGCAAAGCGAAGCTCCCGATGGTGGTCCGGTGCCCTTCGGGCTCCGGCGTGCGCGGCGGGCTCTTCCACTCGCAGAACCCCGAGGCGTGGTTCACGCGGGTGCCGGGGCTGAAGGTCGTCGCGCCAGCGACGGCGTTCGACGCCAAGGGGCTTCTCATCTCGGCGATACAGGACGACGACCCGGTGATATACTTCGAGCATAAGTACCTCTACCGCCGCATAAAGGAAGACGTGCCGCCGGACAGCTACATCGTGCCAATCGGGAAGGCGGCTCTTAGGCGTGAGGGCGACGATATCTGTTTCATCACCTATGGCTCCGCGCTATACCTTTGCGTCGATGCCGCGGACGAGCTGGAGAAGGAAGGCGTCAGCTCCGAGATAATAGACCTCCGCACGCTCCTGCCGCTCGACAGGCGGATGATACTGGAAGGAGCGAAGAAGACCGGCAAGGTATTAATAGTTCACGAGGACAGGCTCACCGGCGGCATCGGCGGCGAGATCGCGGCGATAATCGTAGAGAACGCATTCGAATATCTGGACGCCCCGGTCATGCGGCTGGGGATGAAGGACACGCATAACGCGTTCGCCGGGCCGATGGAGGAGTACATCCTGCCGAACAAGCAGAAAGTCCTTGAGGCGGCGCGGAAGCTGGCGAGGTACTGAGATGACCGACGTGATAATGCCCCAGATGGGCGAAAGCATAGCCGAGGGGACGATATCCGTCTGGCTGGTCGATAAGGGCCAACGGGTGCAGGAGAACCAGCCGCTCGTCACGGTATCCACCGATAAGGCCGACGTGGACATTCCGTCGCCCTCGTCCGGGACGCTCACGGAGGTACTCGTGCAAGCCGGGCAGACGGTCAAGGTGGGCACGCTTATTGCCCGGATAGACGAGCGTATAGAAACCCAGCCAGACGAGGCGCAACCGAAGCCTGTCGAAGGTGTTTCAGGGGCCGAATTGGTGCGAACAGCCGAGGCCGCTGGAGAGAAGCGCCTCGAGGCGCCGCCGACGAAGAGGGATGGCCCAGCGGAGCACCCGGCCCGGCCCGAGGGCCTGCCCGCGGCCGAGGCGATGCGGGCGCCCGAGGCCGGTGTCACCCCGCCTACGGAGATTAAGCGGGAGGCCGGGACTGCGCCCGGGGCGGAGCCGCAGACCGGCGAGGACAGAGCGATTTTCTACTCACCCGCGGTAATGCGGCTCGCCGCACAGTACGGCATCGACCTAAGGCAGATAAAAGGCACCGGCGAGGGCGGACGGGTCACGAAGTCGGACGTACAGAGGCATATAGCCGGGATGAGGGCCGGGGCGGAAACGGACAAGCCCTTGGTCCCGCCCGTAGAGAAGCGAGTCGAACCCCACCCCCAACGCATAAAGCCGCAAGGCACCGTGCCGCAGGGCATCGAGTCCCCTTACGGGCCTGAGACGATAAGGTCGGACGAGAACGGCTACTCCAAAATAGAGGAATCCGGGTTAAAATTAGCCGGAGAAGGACCTGCGACCGATACCTACGCGGTGGAGACGGAGGCATCCGGCCAGCTGCGCCCCGATTCGCCAGGTTTCGGGGCGTACCGAGTCCCGCGTTATGAGATTGAGGACGGGGACGTGGAGCAGGAGTTCTCCAGGCTCCGTAGGCTCATAGCAGACCACATGGTCTACTCGAAAAGGACTGCCGCCCATGTTACTACCTTCACGCAGGTAGATTTTGATAGAATTGTGGGGGTTAGGGAGCGAAATAAGACTAAAATAAAGCAGGAAATGGGTATTAGCCTTACTTTACTGCCCTTCGTGATGCTGGCGTCGGTGCGTGCGCTCAGGGAGTTCCCGCTGATGAACTCGGTCGTGCAAGGCGGTAAAATCATTACGAAAAAGAGAATAAACCTGGGCGTGGCCGTGGATACCGAACGCGGACTGATGGTCCCGGTGATACGCGGGGCCGGGGAAATGGGCCTGTTTGAGCTGGCCAGGGCGGTGGACGAGGTATCGGTGCGTGTCCGCGACCGTAAGGTGACCGCGGACGAGCTTGCCGGCGGGACGTTCACCGTCTCTAACCCCGGCCGGCACGGCAACCTGTTCGGCACGCCGATTATAAGCCAGCCACAGGTCGGGATACTTCGGATGGGGGAGCTCGTCAAGCGGGCAGAGGTCATAGAGATGGGCGGCGAGGACGCCATCGCGATTCGTCCCATGATGTATCTCTCGCTCTCTTACGACCATCGCGTGGTCGATGGACTGACCGCCAACACGTTCCTGCACAGGATAAAAGAGCACCTGGAGAAGGGCGAATTCGGGCTATGAGGCTCCTCTCCGGCATGCGGCCGACGGGGAGGCTTCACCTGGGGCACCTGGTCGGCGCGCTGACGAACTGGGTGAAGCTCCAGGACGCATACGACTGCTGCTTCGAGATTGCGGACTGGCATGCCCTCACGACCGCATATACTGAGACGTCGGGGCTGCCCGGGAACATCCTTGAAATGGCCCTTTCCTGGCGCGCTGCCGGGATAGACTTCGAGCGCTCTATTGTCTTTGTCCAGTCGGACGTCAAAGAGCACGCGGAGCTTCACCTTGCGCTCTCCATGATAACCCCCATGCCGTGGCTTGAGCGGGACCCGACGCTCAAGACCATGCTCGATGACCTGCACATAAAAGGCGTTACCTACGGGCTTATGGGTTATCCCGTCCTCCAGGCGGCGGACATCCTGCTCTACAAGGCCGGGGCGGTGCCGGTAGGCATCGACCAGGTCCCGCACGTGGAGCTGGCCAGGGAGATAGCCCGCGCCTTTAACCGCCACTTCGGGACGGTATTTCCGGAGCCGGAGGCCATCCTCACGCCGACCCCGAAGCTCCCGGGTACGGACGGGCTGAAGATGTCAAAGAGCCTGGGCAACTGCATATACCTGGACGACCCGCCGGACGCGATAGACGAGAAGGTTCTAGAGCTTGTCACCGACCCCGCCAAGGTACACGCCACCGACCCCGGCAACCCCGACATCTGCTCGGTGCAGGACTACCACAAGGTCTTCTCGCCAGAGGACGCCGAGGAGCACGACGCCGACTGCCGCGCCGGGAGATTGGGCTGCATCGCGCACAAAAGATACCTGGGAGGCGTCATTGCAGGGCGGCTG
>JBEKYB010000117.1:0-5894 GCA_049511435.1 Nitrospirota bacterium
TCCTGCTGGCGACGTTCATGCTGGCCTCGCTTTCCATGCAGAACCTGCATTCCCTGCCGGTCAACCTGCCCCAGGGCAAGGCCTCGCCGCTACAGGCCAAGGCGCCAATCACGCTTACCGTGATGCGGGACAAAACCATACTCCTTAACAGCACGCCTGTGAGTCTCGACACCCTGGCGGCGGCTTTAAGGCCCTTGTTGAAGGTCACGGACGGCCATGTCATTGTTGCCGCGGACAACCTGGCGCCGCAGGGCGTGGTAGTGCAGGCCATGCTCCAGGCCCGGCAGGCCGGGGCGGAACATTTCATAATCGCCGTGAAATACAATGAATAGGGGACTATTGCAGCCCCGGTACGCGGGCATTGACAACCCTTGGCGGCGCTTGCCGTGGGTTCTGTTTTTTGCCCTGATGATGTGGGGTATGCTGCTTTGGGGATTCGGGACGTTGCTTGGGCAGATATCCAGGCTATCCCTGTCATCCGAGCCCATAACCGCGCAAATACTCGAAGTAGCGCCGCCGATAAAGCACGCTCCAGCCCCAAAACCTGCAAGGCCGAAGCCGATAACAAAACCGGTCCCGTTTTCTCCGCAGAAGGTTCAACAGCCGCCGAAGCAACTTTTAGCTCCCATCCAGCCGCCTGTTAAGGCACCGCCAATAACAAAACCCATAGAACAGGCTCCCGCTCCATCCACACCCGTCTCGCTGCCGAAAACGGACGCGACTTCAGCCAATCGGCCTTCTCCTTACGCCATATCGGATTTCAAATACAGCAAAACCCCGCAGGGGATTACCCCCGGTGCGGAAAGTAACAAAATTTCGCGCGGGATACCCGTGCCTATCGTCCCTCCCCAGTTTGGCGCCGCATACCTGAGCAACCCGAAGCCCGTTTACCCTCCCCTGGCTAAAAAAATCGGGATGGAGGGAAAGGTAATGTTGAAGGTGCTGGTAAGCCGGGAAGGAAACGTACTGGATATAGAAATAGCAGAATCTTCAGGTTATCAAATCCTGGACAAAGCCGCAGCGGAGGCGGTTAAAAAATGGCGCTTCGTTCCCGCACGGCAAGGAGATTCACCTCTCGATGCATGGGTGCAGGTGCCGATGGTATTTAATCTCAAAAAATGACCTTTTGGCGGCCTGAAAGTGATTTGACATTTATCGAAATTAGAGATAAATATTAATAAGAAACATATGTGTAAGGTAATATAAAAAAGGAGAATGACAATGCACGAGGACATCCTGAAAGGCAAATGGAAAGAAATAAAAGGGGAGATTAAAAAACAGTGGGGCAAACTCACTGACGACGACCTTACCCAGATAGAGGGAGAAGAGCTCAAGCTTGTGGGGCTTTTACAGAAAAGATACGGGTACTCAAAGGACGAAGCGGAGAAGGAATACAAGGCTTTCATGCAGCATCACAAAAAAGCGGCCTGAGTCCGGTCTCGAATTACCTTCAGTGAACCTTTAATGTGGGAAATAAAAGCGGCATCTAACGGATGCCGCTTGATTTTTCTGGCATTATGGTTATTTGGTCCAGTTTGCTCGAATTTCCGCCCCTGATTGAAAGCTTTGATAGCCTATCCAGGGTCGTCTTATAGCACAGCGCTCATCAGACGCGCTGTGTTCTCCAGGAACTTCTCCGCTCGGGGCCGGAGGACGAACCTGGATAGCCGCACCTGCTCGGAGTCCTCTATATCCTCGTAGAAATGCTCCTCGAGATGGCCCGCCACCTCCGAATCGTAGCAGACCAGGCAGATTTCGAAGTTCAGCCGGAAGCTCCTGACGTCCATGTTCGCCGTGCCCACGATGCCAAGCTCGCCGTCCACGCTCATCGTCTTCGAGTGTATGAACCCCTTAGTGTATTCATATATCCTGCAACCGGCTTCGAGGAGGTCGGTGTAGTATGAGTGGCTCGCGTACTTGATAATCTTGCTGTCGCACTTTTTGGGCACGATGAGCCGGACGTCCACGCCCCTAAGAGACGCGGCGATGAGCGCGGTCTGGACGGACTCGTCCGGGACGAAGTACGGCGTCGTTATGAAGAGCTTCTTTTTTGCGGACGTTATGGCCGTGAAGAAGAGCTGGGCTATCTGGTATCGCTGCCTGTCCGGACCCGACGGCACCACCTGCACTATGCTCCCGCTCTCCCGCGGGAACTCGTAGTGCTTCATGTACGCGGCGGTCAGGAGCTCGCCCGTGACATAGTACCAGTCTTCCGTGAATATTAGCTGGAGGTGGCTTGCGGCTGTGCCGGTGACCTTGACGTTGGTATCGTGCCAGTGCCCGAAGCTGGGGTTCATGCCCAGGTATTCGTCGCCTATGTTAATCCCGCCGGTGTAGGCCGTTTTGCCGTCCACGACCAGGATTTTACGGTGGTTACGGAAGTTGGCGTAAAGCGACCTGAACCGGGAGAAATGCACCGGGCGGTACTCGCGCACACGCCCTCCGGCCTCTATCAGGGGCCGGAAAAAGTCGAGCTTCATCGACCATGAACCGATATCGTCGTAGAGCAGGCGTACCTCCACCCCCGCCTTCGCACGCTCGACAAGCGCGTCTCTGAACCTCCTCCCGGTGTCGTCCGGCTTTATTATGTAGTACATCGCGTTGATATGCTCCGAGGCCCCGGCAATTGCCTCGAACATGTCCGGGTAAGACTCTTCGGCGTCTTTTTGGACCTCTACCGAATTCCCCATCGTGGGCGGCGGCCCCGGGAACCTGTACGCGAGGAGCATGAGGTCCTCGTGCTTCGGGCCGGCTTTTTCCAGCACGGCATCGAACGTCCGCTCGAAATCGAGCTTCTCCTTGAAATCTCCGACGCCTTCGCGGATTGCCTTAAGGAGTGCGATTCGCATCTTGAGCCGGTGCCTGCCGAATATGAAGTAGGTGGCCAGGCCGACGAACGGCAGGAGTATCATGGCGAGCAGCCATGCCATGGTCGCGGTGGGGCTGTTGTGCTCGTAGATGATGAATACGCAGGAGAGTAATGTCCCGGCGACTACCACCGCCAATATGATATAGATGAGCATGTTGTTGCAACGCGGTGCTTCATGCTATCCGTCAGTACGGGCATGGCCGCCGCATGGTTTCATATATCTTGACGCGATATATTTAATAATGTTAAGATTTACTCTTTAGTGTAACAGATTTCACAAAGGACGTCGATGGGTTTTAAAATAATATTTTTTCCTAACCGAAAAGCAGTCGAAGCCGCCCCGGGACAATCCCTGCTGAAGGCGGCCGGCAGCCACCACATACATATAAACGCCACCTGCGGCGGCAAGGGCAACTGCGGCAAGTGCCGTGTCATTGTCAAGGAAGGCAAAACGGCCTTCAAGGAATCGGGTTTCCTGACCGAGAAGGATATATCCGAAGGGGTTCGCCTTGCCTGCCAGACCATCCCGGAGTCGGACCTCACGGTAGAGATACCGCTCGGCTCCCAGATGAGGAGGGGGGGCAAAATCGCAACCGGTTCAAAGCTGACCGAGCTGCAGAGGATGGTGCAGAAGACCTGCGAAGGCGAGTTCCGGCCCATCACCAGTAAGGTATTCTTTAAGCTCCCGAGCCCCAACCTGGACGACAATATCTCGGATGTCGAGCGCCTTACGCGCGAGTTGTCGAAGCGCTACGAGATGGCCTGGACACACATCAACCTGCCCATCATCCGCAAGCTCGGGGGCGTTATGAGGGCTAGGGACTGGGCGGTCACCATAACACTTTTGATAGTCGGGAACGTGATAGAGGTGATGGACGTCCAGCCGGGAGATACCTCGAAGCCCAGGTACGGCGCGGCCGTGGACATCGGGACCACCTCAATCGTGGTTTACCTTGTGGACATGTCGAGCGGGAAGATACTGGACATGGCGTCGGCGTATAACCCGCAGGTGCGCTGCGGCGAGGACATCATCTCCAGGATAGTCTACGCAGGCGAGGGAAACGGCCTGGAAGAGCTGCAAGGGCTGGTCGTGGACGCGGTAAACGGACTTATACGGCAGATGGCGGAGCGTGGAAACATTAACCCCGAGAAAATAGATACCATAGTCGTCTCAGGCAACACCACGATGACGCACCTCTTCTACGGAATAGACCCCTCGCACATCCGCGAGGAGCCGTACATCCCTACGGTGACGTTCCTCCCCCTGATGCGCACAAAAGCGCTCGAGCTGGATATAAACGATTTCGGCGTCATATACGCCATGCCGGGGGTAGCCTCTTATGTCGGGGGCGACATAACATCGGGTATATTGGCGTCGAGGCTTTACAAGAAGCCGGAGCTCAGCCTGTTCATCGATATAGGCACTAACGGAGAGATAGTCCTCGGGAACTCGGAGTGGATGGTAACCGCGGCATGCTCCGCCGGCCCTGCTTTCGAGGGCGGAGGCGTCAAGCACGGCATGCGCGCGATGGACGGCGCAATAGAGAAGGTCGCAATAAGCCAGAAGGATTACGAAGCCAAGTACGCCGTGGTCGGCAACGGCCCGCCGATAGGCATCTGTGGCTCCGGGATGATCGATGCAGTCGCCGAGATGTTCCTCACCGGCGTTATTGACCAGCGAGGGAAGATAAACCTGGACATCAAGAGCCCGCGCGTACGGTCCGGCGAAGAGGGGCCGGAATACGTCCTGGCGTTTGGAAGCGAGACCGGCACCGGCAAGGACATTTCCTTGACGGAGCCGGACATCAACAACATCGTCCGGACCAAGGGCGCTATCTATGCCGGGTTCTCCACCCTCCTTGGCGAGGTCGGGTACACCTTCTCCGATGTACAGAAGGTCTACATCGCGGGCGGATTCGGAAATTACCTTGACGTGGAGCGCGCGATTACCATCGGGCTTCTCCCCGACATGCCCATCGACAAATTCGAGTTTTTGGGCAATACCTCCATAATGGGCGCATATATGGCCTTGCTCTCAAAGATACTAAGGAAGGACGTAGAGGATATTGCTCGCAGGATGACCTATATGGAGCTCTCCGTTTCCCGCATCTTCATGGACGAATACGTCTCCGCACTCTTCTTACCGCACACCAACGCCGACGAGTTCCCGACCGTCGCCAGGATGCGCGAAACGGCCTCGAAGACAGAAGCCTGAACACTAAAGCTCCAAGTATATGAGGGGAGGAACTATGGCGGAAGAATTACAGCCGCAGGCCGAGGAGGCTCAGCCGGAAGAAAAGACAAAGGGGCCCTCGAAAAAGAAAAGGGCTGCAATAATACTCATCATATTTCTTGTTATCGCCTGTTTTTTTGGGGTGCGCTGGTGGATTAGTTCGAAGATACGCGTCTCTACCGACGACGCCTTCATCGACGGCCACGTTTTCTCCATCTCCGCCCGGGTCCCGGGGCACGTGAGCTCCGTGCTCGTGAACGACAACCAGATGGTTAAAAAAGGCGATATGCTGGTTGAACTCGACCCGGCGGACTATATAGCGAAGGTTCAAGACGCCGCCCAGGCGGTTACGCTCGCCAGGAACCAATCGACAAGCTACATCGCGAGGGCAGGCTCCGCAAAGGCGAACGTCAACCTCGCGAAGTCGCGGCTTGCCCTGGCCGAAAAGAACCTTATCCGGGGCAAGGAGCTTTTTGGAAGAGGCATCATCGCAAAGCAGGACCTTGACACTCTGGAAGCAACGGAGAAAGAATCGGCAGCTCAGCTTAATGACGCCGAGGACACGCTGAAGAACGCGGAGGCGACGGCTGGGTTCCTCGTGAAGGGCGGACGGGAGGCGATAGTAGCCCAAAGGGAGGCCGAGCTTCAGCAGGCAAAGCTGAACCTCCTTTACACTAAAATCTACGCGCCTGAAGACGGCTACGTTACCCAGAAATCTGTCGAGCCCGGGAACAACGTCCAGCCTGGCCAGCCGCTGATGGCCCTGACGGAGCTCGAGGACCCCTGGGTAAC
>JBEKYB010000118.1:0-5894 GCA_049511435.1 Nitrospirota bacterium
CAAGCGATAGACGTCCTGGAAGCCCTGAGGCCTGATGAGGCCGCGGAGCCGCTCCAGAGCGTCGTGGACGACACTTACGAGACGGACGGCGTCCGCAGCAAGGCCAAGGAAGCCCTTCAAATGCTCGGAAACCGTTAAAAATTTTTGATTTGCGTTTTTTTCGGTTTAGCTGATATTATAGGAACACAATGTATGTGTTCATTTTTTATCCGTTAACTCCCTTACGAAAGGCTCATTACATTTAGGGCTGAAATTGGCTGATAAGCGTGGAATGGACATTGTAGCGGCCTTTAAGGGTATATACGAGAAAAACCTCGGGACAAGGCCGGGAGAGAAGATACTTGTTTTCACCGACCTTATAAGGGAAGATGAACCGGCCACGCCGGTAGAGCGTTCCCGGAGGGAGGGCTTAGTCTCGCTTGCCAGGGCCGCGGCCCTGGCCGGACAGGACATGGGCCTCGAGGTGAGGCACCTAGAGTTCCCCGCGCTCGGGAGCCACGGGACGGAGCCGGACGAGGAACTTTGGCTTCTGGCGTTCGGCGAAAGGGCGCTTTTCGCCCTGAAGGATTTCGGACTCCTCCAGACCATAAAAGAAAAGAAGGCTGGCTTAAGGGAAATCGCGGACGCTAAGGCGATAGTGGAGAAGAATAAATGCGGCGCCGTGGACGCTGTAATAGCGCTTTCAAATTATTCAACCAGCCATACCCGGTTCAGGGACCTCCTGACATCCGCGGCCGGCGCCCGGTACGCGAGCATGCCTCTTTTCGAGGCGGACATGCTCTGGGGCTCCATGAGCGCGGACTGGGGTCAGGTCAAAAAAAGAAGCGACCTGGTCGCCTTAGCCATCAACGGTGAAGACTCCGTACGCATCACCACACCGCCCGGCACAGACATCTCGTTCAGCATCAAAGGCAGGAAGGCGATGGTCGACGACGGCGACTTGCGGGAGAAGGGCTCATTCAGCAACCTACCGGCCGGAGAGGTCTATCTGGCGCCGGTGGAAGGCACGGGAAGCGGAGTGCTCGTGCTTGAGTGGGCGCCGGACAGGAAGCTCGTCTCGCCGGTCCGGGTTTTCGTAAAGGACGGGATGGCCCGAGAGATAGAGGGCGATGAGCCGTTCGCGGATGAGCTCAGGCGGGGTCTTGACAGGGCGTCCTGGAACCGGAACCTTGCGGAGCTTGGTATCGGCACCAATGACAAGGCCAAGAGGCCCGACAACGTCCTCGAGTCGGAGAAGATGCTGGGTACCGTGCATATGGCGTTCGGCGACAATACCTCGATGGGCGGCAGCGTCAGCACACCGTTTCATCAGGACTTCGTGTTCTTTAACCCTACCCTCGAGATAAAAGGCCCGAGGGGGGTCAGGACGGTAATAAGCTCCGGAAGCCTCAGATTTGATTTATAATGAATAAAAGTAACGGGAACGGGCCTGACCGCAGGGAATATCTGCCGCTGATAGTATTGATTGCGGTCTTTGCCTTGTCCGCCGCCCTGCTTGTCGCACAATACTTCTACAACAAGGAAAGCCTTAACGCGGAGTTCTCCCGGGAGAATATACTGACGGCCAGGTACGCAGCAACGGAGCTGGCCGATTTCCTGGAACGCGAGAGGGTGTCGATAGAGAACCTGGCGGGCTTCGTCGCGCTGACCGGAGATATCGGGAAGGGGCGGCCGGCGCTGGAGCTTTGGATGAAGACCCACAGGAGGTCTCCCCGGCTCTTTTCGTTCTTTGTCCTTGACGGTAAGGGCCGGTACATGTATTCTGTGCCGGGATCGCTCGTAGACCGCTACATGCAGGACCTTTCCGGCGAGGATTACTTTCAGAATATAATCAGGAACAGGGACTTCTACAGCACCGGCGCCCGCTCTGACGGCAAGGGGACCTGGCAGATCACCCTTGCGGCGCCCATCGTCCAGTCGGCGGACGGGAAGGGGAAGCTTCTGGGGGTCATTGTGGAAAGCGTAGACGTCAAGGCACTGGACAGGATGTTCATCGGCGGGATAAACACGAAGGGCGAGGCCTACGCATTCTTGATAGATGAAAGCGGACGGATGCTCGCCCGCCAGAAGAGCGGGAAGCTTTACCAGGTCGAGGGTTCGAGCGATACCCTCCGCAGGATGCTGAAAGGAGAGGAAGGCTCCGCGCCGGCGGTGTCGGCCTATTCCGGCCAGCCCGGTCTCATGGTGTTCTCGCCCGTCAGGTTCGACGGCCGCATCTGGTCCTTGGGCATCATGGTGCCATCGGCGCAGGTTTACGGCGAGGCTACAAAAAACCTGACGCGGACGTTCATAATAATATCCATAATGACGCTTGCGTTCTCCTGGAGCCTCATATCAGTGGCTAGGACCAGCCGCTATAAGGCCGCCATGCGCGAACGCAAGAGGATGTCCGACCACCTCCTGCACAGAAACCGCGAACTCTCGGCGCTAAACGACCTCTCGGTGGCCCTGAGCGGCAATGAAGACCTGGACGGCCTGCTGAAGAAGGCGCTGGATGTAATAACGCTGGATATGGGCGCGAGGGGCGGTGCTGTACGGCTTTTCTCGCCTCCCTCAGGCGACCTTGCCCTGAAATACGGAAGCGGTATGCCCGAGGGGTTCGGAGGACTGAAGGTCTGCAACGACTTCCGCAGCTGTTTCTGCCAGAAGGTATTGGGTGAGGGCAAGCCCGCGGTCATCAGGGCGGCTGACGGGAGCGTGCCTGGGAAAATGCCCTGCGGCGACTTTCAGGGGGAGGGCCTGGCACTTATACCGCTGGTGGTAAAGAAGAAACCGCTGGGGGTGCTTTACCTCTGGGGGCTGAAGGAAGAACGATCGGACGAGCGCGAGGAACTGCTGCTCGCGCTGGGCAACCAGATGGCCGCGGGCATAGAGAACGTCCTCCAGATGGAGGATACAAAGAGGCACGCGGCGCGGGCGAGCGCCCTCTTCCACACCGCCCAGGCCCTTACCAGGAGCCTGGACCTGGACGACCTGCTCAATATAATAATGAGGGAGACCGCCTCGCTCCTCAAGGCGAAGCGCTGCATGCTCATGCTTTACAGCGAAGAGGCCAACCGCGTGGACTGCCGGGTGGCGCTCGGGTTCCAGGACTCTCCTGCCGGAAAGCTTTCGTTCGACCTCTCGGGAATATTTTGGGAAGCAATGACGGACGGCGCAGTAAAGGTAGTTGACATAAACGAGAAAGGCGAGGACGTGCCCTGGAGGCTTACAAAGGAACTGGGGCTCGAGAGGTTCGTGCTTGTGCCGCTCATATCCAAGGGGAAGGTGCTGGGGTTCATATTGCTCGAGATGGCGGGTAAGAGCCCGGGGATGCTCGAAGACCTCAAGCTTCTGGTAGGTTTCTCAAACCAGGCCGCGGTTGCGATAGAGACCTCGTCCTTCTATATCAGGACGATAGAGAAGTATAACGAGAACCTTCAGCGGCTCTCGAACAGGATAATCGAGACGCAGGAAGAGGAGCGCAAGAGGATTTCCCGCGACCTGCACGACGAGCTCGGCCAGTCGCTAACCGCCATAAAGATAAACCTGGACATGGTAAAGGACGGACTCCCCCAGGGGATGGAGCACTTGAAGACCAAGATAGGGGACGCCATCGATCTCGTCGTCCAGACCCTGGACAGTGTCCGGAGGCTGTCCTTCGAGCTCAGGCCCTCCATGCTCGACGACTTCGGACTCAGCATGGTATTGGGGAAGCTCGTGTCCGATTTCAAGAAGCGTTCCGGCATAGAAGTCGAGTTCATTGAAGAAGGGCCTGAGGGCCGGCTCTTGCCGCAGGTGGAGGTGGTTCTGTACAGAGTGGTCCAGGAGGCCCTTACTAATGTATTAAAGCATGCCAGGGCCACAAGGGTAGCGGTAAGCCTCCGCAAGGACCCGGAGAAAGGCATGGTAAGCCTGCTTATCGAAGATAATGGAACGGGTTTTTCAATCACTCCGGACGGGCATGCAAAGGACTCGAAGGGTTTCGGTCTGATGGGGATAAAGGAGAGGGTGTCCCTGCTGGGGGGCAACTTCAGGATTTTAACCGAGGAAGACAGGGGCACTAGGCTGCTTATAGATATACCCCTGGCTAAAGGAGAGGAGATGTCATGGAAGGAAGCGTAAAGATACTCATAGCGGACGACCACACCATAGTCAGGCAGGGACTCAAGGCCTTGCTAGAAGCCCAGCCCGGGTTTCAGGTGATCGGCGAGGCCGAGAACGGAAGAGAGGCCGTTAAGAAGGCCCAGGAGCTTGTCCCCGATGTCATCATAATGGACATAGCAATGCCCATCCTCAACGGGCTGGAGGCGACACGGCAGATAAAAAGGATGCTCCCGGACGTAAAGGTCCTCGCACTGACTATGCACAACGACGAGGAATACGTGTTTCAGATACTTAAATCAGGGGCATCCGGGTACCTGGTGAAAGAGACCGCGGCGAACGAGCTGATAACGGCCGTCCAGTCCGTCAAAAGCGGCAATCCGTTCTTCTCTCCCCTGATATCCAGGAAAATAATGGAAAGCTACCTGAAAGACGACGAGGAGAAGAAGGCCAGGATGGAACCGGACAAGCTGACTAACCGAGAGAAGGAAGTGCTACAGCTTATCGCCGAAGGGTATACCAATAATGAGATAGCCAATCTGATGAATATAAGCGTAAAAACAGTCGAAACCCACCGCGCCCATATCATGAGCAAGCTGGACATCCACGATGTGGCGGGTCTGATAAAATACGCCATAAGAAAAGGCCTTGTGGTCCTCGACGCCGGCCGCTGAACGGGAAATTATGTTATTTACTCGCTCGTGAGCGGTTCTGCTCAAATACGGTGAGTCATTATTGCGCGAAAAAAAGCTTGGGAGAGTTATTACCCATCTTTTTTTTCGCCCCCATGCCTTTTTCCCAGTCCCATAATCCGGATGCCGAAAGTTTTTAAAAATTAAACGGCGCCGTCTCTTGGTTAATTACCGTATATTTACAAATCTATCTCCCTTGTCTGTACCTTCTCAATCCATGCCAGCTTTTTAAAAATTATTACCCCGGTATGATTGTTGCACTTCTAAGTCTTTGAAATATCAAGTAAATACTTGAGTCGCAACTAAGGTTCTTTTTAAGGAGATGTACGGTATTACCCTTAGATATTTGTATGTAATCCGAAATTTAACGTCGGAATTTTTATAGAAAAATTAGAGGTCTTAAAAAATTTTTACAGATTCCAACACTTAGAAAAAAGGGGCTTAACATGAAAAGGACGTTACTTCTAGTGGTGATAGCGCTGGTGGTCCTCAAGGGCGCATATGGTATCGCCTGGGCTGATGAAAATCCCATCTCGGCTCCACCGCACACCAACTTCCGCCAGGGCTACAACGGGTCCTGCCTCAGTAATTCGGGCGCTGCCTGTCATACTATAAATTCTAATAAGTTCCTTCCTTTCTCCTTTAATAATAATTCCACAGGGTGCGATTTCACCAACTTCTGTCTCAGCTGCCATAACCCTGCGGGCGAGGCGCACCAGAGGAACCCGGGTTCGCCTTCCACTAACGTCTATATAAACAAAACGGGCATCAATGTTACGGGCATGAAGGGCAACTCCCACGCCTGGAGTCGCCCCATAGGCAATGCGGGGACCACACCGCCGACATTGCTCAATTTAATTGGTCATACGCCCAACAATATGGTCCTCTGCGAGACCTGCCACAACGGTATGGACAAGGGACTGACTGGCAATGGCAGTGATACGACGGTCCGCGAGGAGAACTACTTGTGGGTGCCTACACAAGTGGAGGCGGGATCTAATTACACAAGATACGCTATGGTCGGCTATACCACCACCAAGACCTATCTAAAACAGTACGTAAGGGTTTACAGAGGCGGTCAAGGCCAGACAGCTCCTCAGTACGAGCGCCAAAAAAGGC
>JBEKYB010000119.1:0-5888 GCA_049511435.1 Nitrospirota bacterium
GATTCCACGAAGATAAGCGCCTGCCTCTCCTCCTCGGGCGACTGCCTGGTAAAGATAGAGATGCCGACATACAGCCCGATGTTTAAAAGAAGGCTCCAAAGTAGCGAGTGCGTCCATTTGTCGAGCCCCGTGAGGCCGAAAAGGGCCTCCGGGTTCAGCATCCGTGTGCCGGAGAGGCTGCTGAAAAATGCGGACTGGCCTATTACGCCCGCCTTCATCAGCGCCGGTATCAGAAGAGTGTAGAGCCAGATGATAAAACCCGCGATAAGCCCCGCGGTCGCCCCTTTACGGTTCCCGCCCTTCCAGTATAGGCCGATGAGGAGCGACGGCGCGAACAGCGTCACCGCCTCGAATGACGTAAGGCCCATGTCCACCAGGCTGTAGAACTCCCCCACCGAGACGGCGAAGAAATAACCCAGGAACACGCAGCCGATTATGACCAGACGCTTGGTGTTCAGGACTATCGACGGGAAACGCTTAAGCTTGTTGAACCTGATTAGCACCGGCATCATCAGGCTGTTCATGACCATCGTGCTTAGCGCCAGGGACTCCACGATTATCATGCCGGTGGCGGCGGAGAAGCCGCCCAGGAACACGAGGAGGGCGAGCGCGGGTCTTCCCTGGCTGAGCGGGAGCGTAAGGACGAAGCTATCGGCCCTTGCCGGGCTGCCGCCGCTCAGGAGGCCGCCGAACGCGACGGGCATGACGAATATGTTTATCACGAACAGGTAAAGCGGGAAGAGCCACATCGCCTTAAGGATATGCTTCGGGTCCGAGTTCTCGACAACCGATACGTGGAACTGCCTGGGCAGGAACATTATCGCCATCATCGACAGGAAGAGTAGCGAACTCCACTCAATGAACGGGGTCGAACCGGTGGTCCCCATGGAGAGCAGGTTGGGGGATATCCTGGATATCCTGCCGAAGATGTCGCCGAAGCCATTGAACATCCAGAAGGCTACGAACACTCCCGCCGCAACGAAGGCGACCAGCTTTATAAGTGATTCGAAGGCTATTGCGAATATCAGCCCCTCGTGCCGCTCGGACGCATCGAGCTTCCTCGCGCCGAATATTACCGCGAAAACGCCCATAACCAGCGTGATTACCCAGCCTGCGGCGTGGCTTCCGCCGGTATGGCCGACCATTATCTGGAAAGTCGTTATGATGGACTTTATCTGGAGGCCCAGGTACGGGGTTATGCCGATAATCGCCACTACGGCGACGACTGCGGAAAGCGAAAGGGAGCGGCCGTACCTCGACCCGATAAAGTCGGATATCGTGGTTATCCTCTCCCGCCTGGCGATAATCACTATCTTCCGGAGCACCAGCCACCAGAGCGAGGCCATGAGCGTCGGGCCAAGGTAGGTGGTCAGGAAGGAGAGGCCAGAGGTTGCGGCCTTGCCGACGCTCCCGTAAAACGTCCATGACGTGCAGTAAACGGCGAATGAAAGGGAGTAGACGTAGGGGTTCGAGACGATGCTCTTGCCGGATTTCTCCCTGGATTCCGCCCAGTAGGCCAGGATGAAAAGGAGAGAGAGATAGCCTAATACTATGAGGAAAAGCGTCCAGGCGGTGAACATCAGCCTCCGTCTTCCTCCCGCGCCGTCCGCCTAATCAAGAGGTATATCGCCGCAATCAGGAGTATCCATACCATAAACAGGTAAGCGGGCAGATTAGCGCCGAATATCTCGATGAACGGCCAGCTCAAGGCAAGGGTGCCAATAAAAAACAGGAATACCCAAAGCTCTTTAGGCCTCATAAGGGGTACCGCAGGAGGGTGAAAAATAGTAACGCTGTTCTGTGTAAAATCGTAACATCAGGCGGGCAAAAATGTCAATTAAATTCTATATCATCCACTTTCAGGCATGCAGCACGCTGCCCCGGAACATGAAATAAGCTGCCCCGGCCAGGCATAGGCCCGCCCAGAGGTAGTCGAGCCTGAGAGATTGTTTCATATAAAAATAGGCAAACCCGGCGAATACCGTCATGGTGATTATCTCCTGGATGACTTTGAGCTGGCCCAGGGTCAAGTATCGGTATCCTATGCGGTTTGCCGGGACCTGGAGCGTGTATTCGAAGAAGGCTATCCCCCAGCTTACCAGTATTGCCAGGATAAGAGGCTTCCCTTTCATGTATTTAAGGTGGCCGTACCAGGCGAAGGTCATAAATATGTTGGACAGGCAAAGAAGCACGACGGTCCTAAGCATTGTTACCTCAGCACCTTGACGTATATTATCTTTGAGTCCCCGGGGGCGTAGAAATCCTTCAGGCGGGCCGCTTCCTTATACCCGTTGGCCGAATAGAATTCCTGCGTCTGATTGTACTGCTCCCTGGCCGAGGTCTCGATATATATCCTGGTCCCGCCCATTGCGGATACGGCGGACTCAGTCATGCCGAGCAGCTTCTTCCCGATACCCATTCCCCGAAATGCGTCCATAAGCGCTATCCAGTAGAGGTCGAAGCTGGACTCGGTGCCGGGGATGGGCCCGTAGCATGTAAAGCCTATTGCCTTGCCGGAGCGCTCGGCGAAGAAGAAGTGATACCCGCTCTCCTCGCTCCCGAGCGCCAAAGCCTCCTCCACCAGCTCGACCGCGACCTCTAGCTCAGAGCTATTGAAGAAGCCGGACGAATGGGCTATCATCCTGACGTCCTTGGCGTCCGAGGCCTTGACCTCGCTCCTGTACACGACTACGTTAGACAGTACCGGACTTTCCTCTCCCATCGATGACCCTCTTTATAAGGTGTTTGTATGTCAGGCCAGCCCTGGCCGCCGCGGCCGCAAAGCCCGCATCGGGTGAAAGGCACGGGTTCGCGTTCACCTCCAGCACGAACGGCCGGCCCTGCGCGTCCACCCGGAAGTCCACCCTCGCGTAGCCTTCGATTCCGAATGCGTCCCAGCACCTCCTGGAAATATAATCAAGCTCCGCGAGGAGCGGCCTGTCAGGCGCCGGTAAGTCGAACGTGCGGGCGGTGCCCTTATATTCCTCCGAGGCCTCGTCCCATTTCGCCCTGTACCCGACAATCCTGGGCCGGTCTTCGGGGAACCCCGCGAAGATTATCTCGGCGTGCGGCAAGACTTCCGGTCCGCCGCCGGTCGACCGGCCCGTCCCGGCAAGGAGCGAGATATTGAACTCCCGGCCCTCTATGTATTCCTCGGCGAAGCATGCGCCCCTGGTCTTTATCGTCATTGCCAAGATGGCCTTTTCGAGTTCGTCGCCGCCACCAAAGTATATCACGGAATCCTCGCCCAGGCCGATGGACGCATGCTCCCAGACGGACTTGACGATATACGTCGTCCCGAGCGATGGACAAGAGGCGGCAGAAAATTTATCCGCCGGGACATACCAATCAGGAGTCGGGATACCCGACAGCCGCATGGTCTTCTTCGCCAGCACCTTGTTCGATGTCATGAACATGGCCTCGGCGGGCGAGCCGGTATATGGGATGCCGAGTCCGTCCAGCACCGACGGCGCCAGGTGTATGAACATCCCCCTGCCGTCTATGGACTCGACCAGGTTGAAGGCCAGCTCGGGCTTCAGCGCCTTGAGGCTCTCCGAGAACGACGCCAGGTTCAGCGAGACGGGGACGGCATGGGCGAAGTGTCCGAGGGATTTAAGCGCCTCCGAGACGGCCTCTACCTCAATTAGGACGTCCTGCTCGTCGGCAGGCGCGTCCGGCGGGACATATCCGTGTATTATGGCGATATTCATGATAATCCATCGATTTTTAAACTAAACGAATTTTCATCTTTGACTGCCCTATAAATTTTTGCTTGTGGCTGATATTCCCTCTGCCACGCTTCTACGCTACATTTATCTGCATCTGATATCTGACAACCAAGTATAATCCCCGTAAGAATTTCAGATGGGAATTTATAGTAACCATAAGTAATCTGATTTTCGTCTTCATATTTTTTAGGACGTTCTTTAGGGAACATAATTGCCCTGTATTCACCTTCATATTTCCAATGTGCCGCTTTTCTTAAGAGAAATAACTTAAGAAGACTCCAACGCAATCCCCACATCGCTTCATTAAATTCTTTTATCGTGGGCTTATTATCAGTATAATCTATAGGCTTAAGCCATCCGTTTAAATCGTCAATCCATTTACGGAGACCTTCTTCATCGAACTCAAGGGCAATACCGCGATGCCCATCTGCATAATGAGACCAAAGCAATATATCATCATTCGGTTTGCTGAGACAGAGCATACCCAATTTGGCATAACCTTCATCAACCGATTCTGCTACGCTAATTTTTTGCTGTAACGTTTTGTCTTTCGATGCAGGACCCCACTCGTATCCTTTATAGCGTGGAAGAAAATCATTCAGCCTTCTATGGCCTCTTTTCATATCCTCGTCAGTGCAACCTTCAATTGAAACAGATATTTTGCAATCAAACGGGTCGTTAAATTTTGCAGGAGAAGCAAAATAAAGCTCGTTATGTGTAAATATGCGACCAACATGTTCATCGCGCATAGAGCGAAATCTATAAAGATATTTATCGGACATTATTGGTTTTTTCTGAAGGGATTCTTTTCTCCGCCGACTCCATTATGCCCCTGATGAGGTCATTGTATGGGATGCCCTTCAACCGGGCCAGGATGGGCAGGTCGGAGTGGGCCGGGTTCAGACCCGCGAGCGGGTTGACCTCGATGAAGTTGGGCACGCCGGATGCGTCCGAACGCAAATCCACCCGCCCGCCGTCCCGGCACCCGAGGCCACGCCAAGCAGACAGCGCGACCTCCGCGGCCCGCGCCGCCTCGTCGTCATCCGCCAGGCGGTACTCGACCAGCTCCTCGTAGTTCTCCTTGTTCAGGTAGGAATATACGTCCTTCTCCGCCTCATGCCGGAGCAGCACCTCCATGACGCCGACGGCCGCCGAGTCCTGCCCGGTGCCGACTATGCCCACGGTAAACTCCCTGCCCGGCAGGAAGGTCTCGACCAGCACCGGCTGGTTGAATTTACCTAGTAGTTCCCGGCATACCGCTCCAAGCTGCCCCCTGGAGGTTATCTTCGACGCGCCGGTGACGCCCTTGCCCGTGCCTTCCGCGACCGGCTTCGCGAATAGCGGGTATGGGAGGTTAATGCCGGCGATGTCCTGCGGCCCTTCGATTACGGCGAAGTCCGGGGTCGGTATCCCCATGTCGCGCATGACGCGCTTCGTCATCCCCTTATGCAGCGACAGGGAGAGCACCATCGGGTCGGAGAAGGTATAAGGAATGTTGTAGGCGTCTAAGAGTGCAGGCACGGCGGCCTCGCGTCCGAAGCCCTTAAGCCCCTCGGCGATATTGAAGACCATGTCCCAAAGCGAGCCTTCAGCCAGCCGCACGACGAGGCTGCGGATGCGGCCTATCCGGTCCGTCTCGTGTCCTAGCTCCCGGATGGCATTCTCTATCGCCTGGACCGTGTCCGGCTTGTCGAACTCCGCCGTCTCCTCGAGGCTGTACCCGAGGGCCAGATACTCGCTCCTCAGGTCGTAGGTGATGCCGACCTTCACGAGCCGGCCCGGGCGATAACCTGGCCCGTAAGCCCCGTAAGAGCCGCAGCATCGCCAGCGCCCTTATCCGGCGGGTCCGGGTAGCGGTAGGTTGTGCCCTCGTAGTTGGTGAGGAGAAGGTCGTCCCCTTCCCTGCCCGTGACATATTCCGGCAGGAGAGGCACCTTGCCCCCTCCTCCCGGAGTGTCTATCACAAAGGTGGGGACGGCGTATCCGGAGGTATGGCCCCTCAGGCCCTTTATTATCTCAAGGCCCTTCTCGACCGGGGTCCGGAAATGCGCGGAGCCGGATATCGGGTCGCACTGGTACAGGTAGTACGGCTTTACGCGCAGCCGGAGCAGGCCTTGCATCAGCTTCTTCATCGTCTCGACGTCGTCGGTTATGCCCTTT
>JBEKYB010000120.1:0-5876 GCA_049511435.1 Nitrospirota bacterium
GCCCGCGGACGCGCCCTGTATCACGCAGTGCGAAAGACTGCCCCGGCCCGCCCCCTGGAACTCGATGCCGTACCACGGGCCAGAGCCTTTCGCCTTGGGCATGAAGGTTATCGGCTTCTCTTTCGTCCCTGCGGCGGATAACTCGCCCCGGACGACTATCCTGTTCGTCCCGCCGTCTGAGCCCTCGAACCTGACCACGGTCCCGGGGTCTATCGTAAGCTTCACTCCCTCGGGCACGGTGAGCGTCTTCACTATCAGGACGTCGCCGCTCAGGAGCATGTCCACCGGGGCTTCTCCCCAGAAACGGTTCATGGCGTTGTGGCCGTATGCGGCGGCGGAGACGGACAAAACAATAGCCGCGGCAATCAAATATTTTTTCATGAGATAAGACTCCCTATGAAGCCCCAGAGGTAGCCCATGATAATCGAGCCGGTTATGCACACGGCCATGTATACGAAGAATATCCTCTTCTTCATCATACCCAGGAGCGCGACCATCGCGGGTATGGACGTAACCGGCCCGGACATCAGGAACGCCACGGCAGGCCCGACGCCCATGCCGGAGCTCATCAGCCCCTTGACTATCGGCACGGCGGTCAGGCCGTTGACCGGCAGCGGGATGCCGAGCAGTACGGCGTAGACCACCGACATAGGCCCCCTACCCGCCAGCGCGAATATCCAGTTCGCCGGGACATAAGTCTCTATTATCCCCTGGATTACCAGCGCGATGAGGATATATTTCCCTACCAGGAGCGCGGTGTCCTTCGCCCTCGCGAAGAAGAACGGTATCTTCCTCTCGGCCAGCGCGGTATCAATCGGTACGACCGACGGGTTAGCAGGGTCTACTTTCGCATCGCAGTATCCCTTTCGGGCTCCGCCGGAAAAGGGCTGGTCGTCCAGATAGCCTGCCCTCGTCAACCAGCGCGTCAGGAACCCCGCGTAAAGCCCCATGAAAATGGCACCGGTCACCTTGGCGACGGTCAGTAAAAGCCCTAGCGAGGCGTAGTTTATGGCTATCGATGCGGGGTCCGCTATTGGCGCCGTTATGAGGAGCGCCATGGCGGGCGCGAGCGGAGAACCGGATTCGAGCAGCGTGACCACTATAGGGAGGATGCCGCACGAGCAAAGGGGCGAGAAGATGCCGGCCAGGGCGGCCAGGACTATTACCCATGCGCCGCCCCGGTTAAGCAGAACCCAGAGCCTCCTGTCCAGCTTGTACGTCTTAATCAGGGCCGACAGGAATATCCCCAGGAGGATATACCAGCCCATGTTCAGGAGCCCGTCCCGGACTACCGAAAGGACGTTCAGGAGGCCTTCATGCATCTAAGGTTACCGCGGTTTTACTGGACAAGCCCCTGCGCCATGAACGTCGCGTACGGGTGTCTCTTCGCGTTCGATCTTATGGTAACTACTTCCTGGAAGTTCCCGCTCTTTATCTGGGGTGAGACCTTTATTTCCATCTTCCGAGTTTCGCCGGGCTTCAGCTTGATGTCCACGTTCCCCTGCTGGCCGGAGGCGACCTGGGTATCGCCCAGCTTGACGCTGGCGCCCTGGGAGGTGATGACCTGGCTTATGGTAAGCTCTTCCTGGCCCGGGTTCGAGACCGTGACGGATATGTCGGTGCTCCCGCCGGGGGGAATTTGCAGGTTCATCGAGTTCCACGTCGAGAGAGCCAGGTCAGGCGCGGGCACCGGCGTTACGTTCGCCGAGAGCCCCAGGCTGATGTTCTGGTTGGCCGGGTCGTTCGTGCGGACGTTTATGAACCTGTGCACAATACCGGAGGCGTTGTGCGAGTCATATACCGCGTCGAGGGTCGCCGTCTCTCCGGGCGCTATCTTCTTCGAGCTCAGGTTGGCGACGGTGCAGCCGCAGGTCGGCCTTACGTCATAGATAATCAGGTCGGCGGCGCCGGTATTTTTTATCTTGTAGGTCGCCTTCGACTTCACACCTTCTTTTATGACGCCGAAATCGAAGGTCATCGGGGTGACTTCCATTTTGGGCTGGGGAGCGTCGGCATAGGCCGTCCCTATCCCAAAAACCAGTACGGCTGCCGCGAAGAACCTGAGCACTGCGTTATCCGGACGAAACATATCCTGTTCCTCCTTATTATTGGGTGGCTTTAAAAACCTGCCCTAGGCTAACATAATCCTCAAAAATATGCAAGAGTTAGGCCAAAGAATATTGACTTTAAAGCGCCCCGGTGCTAAGCTAACCCATGCCAATTAACAGACTTTTTCCGCTAGTCCTTGCAATGTCGCTGGCCCTTGCCGCGGTGGCCCCGCGTCCGGCTATTTCATATGAACTCGACATAGTACCCATTAAGGACCACGCCGGGAAAAAACCGAAAGTGGTCATGGTCGAGGAGCCCCAGGACGCGGTCAGGGCCTGGAGACACCTAAGGAAAAAGACGGTCGTGGTAATCAGCGAAAGCCTGGGCATCGCTTCCATCGATGATAAGGAATGGAAGAAGGCGTACAGGCTCTTCAAAAGGGGCCGGCTTAGGAAAATAATCGCGAAGGATTATCCCACCCCCAGGGGCTACCCCATAAACCCTTACACCTACCTCTGCGCCGCCTACAGGGCCGGCATAATTGACAAAGTCTACTGGGTGCCTCCCACAAAGAACGCGGTCGGCCAGGAGCCGCTGGACAGGTTCAAGGGATACCTCAGCCAGTTCGGGGTCCCTCCTGAAGACCTGGCCGGGATTACTCAGAAGGAGAAGTCCATTGAAGGCAAATTCAACGGCCTGCCGGTCTATATCTGCTACCTAACCGACCTGCCCAAAATGGACGGGGACGTCCTGCTCTTGATAGACCTGCCCTTCTTCACGCCATATTACGAAGACGAGATCACGACCCCGATTATGGACTTGTTCGGCAGTTTCATAGGAAGGCTCGGCGGACTGAAGATGCATGTATCTCGCGCCGCCGTGTCCTACTCCACCGGGCTTGGCACCTTCCCGCTCGATAACCGTTACCTGGGAGATTACCTGCGCACATACCTGACCCGCCCGAAAATACTCAAGGACGGGCCGCCGCCCTTGTGGCAGACCAGGGCCGAGGCCTTAAACTACACCGCGTTCTTTCAGCCGGACGACGCCGTCAACTCTTGCCTTGAGGCCGTGAAGATGGCCCCTAAAAACGCATCGCTCAGGTACGCCCTGGCATTCGCATACCTCGACCAGAAAGACCTCATAGACATGGACAAGGAACTGGGAAAGGCGGTATTCCTGGACAGGCATTACTACCCGGCTTACTTTAAGGCGGCGGATTACCTGATAAAAAAAGATATGACCCTGGACGCCGAGTTCCTTCTCCAGAAGGCGCTCAAGGTCAATCCGGCCGACCCCAGGGCATACGACCTCCTAAACACCCTCTACGTGAACGAGAAAAATTTCAGCGGTGCAGCGGACGCCCTGAAGAAAAAAATCGCATTGGGCTTTGGCGGGCCGGACAGTTTCGAGACCCTGGCGGATACGTACAGGAAAGGGGGCAGTTTCGGCCTGGCTGAGGAGTCTTACCAAAAGGCGCTTTCGATGATACCCGTCCTCGATACGAACGACAGGTTTAAGATGACCATGGACCTTGCGGGGACTTATGAGGACGACCGCAAGATAGACAAGGCGCTTGAGCTCTACGACCAGCTCCTGAAGTCCCTGCAGGACGAGCACTCGAAGGAGCAGGTGCAGGCGAAGAGGGACGAACTGGAGAGTAAATGGGCGCCTTTCATGGGCGGCAAGAAATAGCCGCAGTTGGCGGGATTCTGTCAAAAAATGCCTTGCGGACAGCTTTTCGCCACTACAGCCTGTCCAGGAGCGCCTTGACCCTGTCCTTGTATCGGCCGTCCACCTCCATCTGCATGTAGTTCGACAAGGCCTCCTTTATCCTGCCGTCGGACGGCCTCGCGGTCCCCTCCCAAGCCCTTATCACCGAGCGCACCACGTAGAGGTTCTCCCAGTTGATGTACGGCAGGAATATGTTCGGGTCGTATCCGCCTCCGATATCGGCAAGCGCCCGGGCGACCCCCTCGACTACCGTATCGGACGGCCTTTGGCCCCGGCCCGTAAGCAGCCCCTGGAGGGGCAATAGCGCGTCTTTTGCCTTAAGCTCGCCCAGGTGACAGGCGGCGGAGCCCGCGACGGCGTCGTCTTCGTCTTTCAGCGCGGATATCAATGCAGGGGCGGCCTTGTCCGGGTTGCATTTGAAGACCGCGTCCCCCGCTAGCCGCCTTGCCTCCGGGTTTATGTCATTGGACATTACCCGGCAAAGTTCGGTAAAAAGCCCGGTTTCCCTATTCTTTGCCGCTATCTTGACGGCATTTATGCGCACCAGGTCGTCAGTGTCCGAAAAGAGCCCCGAAAGGCCCGGGACCGTGCCGATATTCGGGCTGAGCGCCAGGAAATACCCGGATGCCTCCCGGCGGATATCGGCCCGGCTGTCCCTGAGAAGTTCGCCCATCGCGGCGGCTGCGCCTTCGTCCAGCCACGCCCGCTCAATGACCGCGGCGCATTTCCTCCTGGCGGGGTCGTCGTCCCTAAGCCGGCATACAAGCGTCGGGAAATATCCCGGCTCCCTAAGGGCAGCCAGCACCTTAGCGGCCTGCTCGCACCTGGCCGGGTCGCCCAGGGCCTCGAAAAGGTACGGGACGGACTGCTCGCCCAGCGAAAAAAGCGCCGCCTTCACCTTCTCCAGGGTTTCCTGGTCGCTGACGTCCAAAAGCCCGGCCAGCGGCCCGGCGGCCCGAGCGTCCTTGATGCTGTTCAGGACGTAGATGATCTCCGGCAGGTTTTCCCTTTCTCCCAGCGCCTTTATGAGCTCAGGCACCGGCTTTTCTCCCATCCTGATAAGCGCGTACTGCGCCTGCGACCTCTGCAGCGGGTCGCTGCCCTTAACCAGCTTTATCAGCTCCGGTATATCCTTTGCCCCGGCCTCCGACAAGCCCTGGCCGGAAGCCCCTTCAGCCGCGTATAAGTTATTTATATTTAAAAGAAATAATAAGAATACCGCCGGGATAAGCAGGGAACTCCTCATGACATCCTCCTCAAAAAAAAGCAAGGCGCCTACCTGAAGGTCGCCTTGCAAAAGAGCTTTGGAAGCCGGAGTCCCCTTCTTAGCAAGGGTGTACGCTTGAGCTTCCTACAACCTGGGGTTTCGTATATTTTATTTTCCTCATCCTATCACCCCCCTTCAGGTTACATATTAACATAATACAATTTTCATGCCATAATTTTTTTAAACGGCGAGGGAGGCGCATACGCGCGCCTCCCTCGTCTTTTTTAAGTTACCAGCCTGTCCTGGCGTTCCAGCCGCGGCTTGTCCCGGCACTGTTGACCTTTAGCAGGTTGTGGCAGACCATGGGCTTATTGGCGGACGTCAGGGTGCTGTTGCCGCACCCGGTCTGATATGAATAGCCCGAACCGTGTTTCGGAGTCGTGCTCGCGCTCGAGCCCACGTCCAGGCAGTTGGTCTTCATAAGCCTCGGCAGCTTCGAGGTGTGCGGCGCGTGGCACTTCGAGCACGGGTACTGATGGAACTGCGGCTGTCTGTAAGCCGCGGTCCAGTATGCGCCGCTGCCGGCGCTGCTAGGCGCCGTGCCCGGACTGCTGCCGGGGTTGACCGACCATCGGTAGCCGCCGGGGACTGCTTCATAATAGGTGCTGCTGCTGCACACGGAATCGGTCCCTGACTGTGAATTCTTATAGCCCATCTCATGCTCGTTATACATGGCCGTGGTGAAGATATTCGCGGCTACGAAGTCGCTCGACCAGCCCATGACCGTACGGTGGACGTGTATGGTCGGGGAAGATCCCATTGCCGACGAGATGTTTCTCAGGCCTACTCCCGCGGCACTGCCGTTGTGACATCCCAGGCACAGGCC
>JBEKYB010000121.1:0-5872 GCA_049511435.1 Nitrospirota bacterium
TTCGCCACGAACGGCGGAGTCCGCGCCGCGAAGCCGAACCCCTCGGAGATGAAGAGCGTGGCGGAGATATTAAAGCCGATGAACATCCCGGTCGTAAACCTCCCCGGCTGTCCCTGCAACGACAAGACACTGGTCGGCACCGTCGTGAATTTCCTGCTCTTCAGCAAGCTCCCCGAACTCGACGAGATGGGCAGGCCGAAGATGTTCTTCTCCAAGACCATCCACGAGCAGTGCGAGCGCCGCGCCTATTTCGAGGCGGGCAAGTTCGTCGAGGCCTTCGGCACTCCTGAGATGACGAAAGGTTATTGCCTCTACAAGATGGGCTGCAAGGGACCGGAGACCAAGGCCCCGTGCGCGACCATCAGGTACAACGACAACTCGAGCTGGTGCATCGACGCGGGCGCGCCCTGCACAGGCTGCATGGACATGGCCTGGCCGGACAGCTTCCATCCCTTCTATGCAAAGCTGAAGAACGTCAGCATCCCGGGACTGGGAGGCGACGCTTCCGCGGACAAGATAGGCAAGGTCATGGGCGCCGCCACTGTAGTAGGCATCGCAGCCCACGCGGCCGGAACAGTTGCCAAGGGCAGCAACACGAAAGGGGGGGACGAATAAATGGCCAGATTAGTCATAGACCCAATCAGTAGAATTGAAGGCCACATGAAGGTCGAGGTCGAGATAGAGGGCGGCAAGGTAAAAGACGCATGGACAAGCGGCACGATGTTCACCGGCTTCGAGATAATCCTGCAGGGCCGCGACCCCAGGGACGCCTGGCAATACACCCAGCGCGTATGCGGAGTCTGCCCGACCTCGCACGGCCACACCTCCACCTTAAGCCTTGAGGACTCCTTTAAGGTGACCCCTCCCGAGAACGCCCTCATCGTCAGGAACCTGATCGAGGGCTGCCAGTTCCTGCACTCGCACATACTCTGGTTCTATCACCTGGCCGCTCTCGACTACGTTGACGTGGTCTCGGCCCTTTCGGCCAAGACAAACGACCCGAAGCTCCAGGCGGTCCAGGCCAAGCTGAAGACCTTTGTCGCATCGGGCCAGCTCGGGCCATTCGCAAACGCCTACTGGGGCCACCCGGCCTACAAGCTCCCTGCGGAGGTAAACCTCCTCGCGGTCTCGCACTACTTAGACGCGCTCGAGATGCAGGCCCTTGCCGCAAACGCCTCGGCTCTCCTGGGCGGCAAGATGCCGATGACCATGACCTCGCCCCCGGGCGGGACCAACGCCATGCTGTCCGTCGATATCCTGGCGCACTTCCTCTACAAGATAAAGCAGGTCCAGGCGTTCGTCGACAACGTCTACATCCCTGACGTCCTGGCCGTCGCGCCGTTCTACCTGGACTATGCCGCGATAGGCAAGGGCCATGCGAACTTCCTGGCCTGGGGCGTATTCGAGGACCCGGCCACCCGCGACCCGTACAAGAGGCTCCTGCCGAGGGGCGCGGTATACGCCGACAAGGGGCTGGTAACGCAGAAGGTCGGCCCCGAGATGGTAACCGAAGACCTCTCGCACGCCTGGTATAAGGGTGGCACGAAGAACCCGGCCGAGGGAATCACCGACCCGGAATACACCGGCTACGACACCAACGGCAAATACACATGGGCCAAGGCGCCCAGGCTTAACGGCAAGCCGATGGAAGTCGGCGCGCTCGCCAGGATGCTGGTCGCCTATACCTCGGGCCAGCCGACCGCAAAGGCGCTCATCGACGGAACTCTGTCGAAGCTAGGCGTGGCCGGAAAGCCGGAAGTGCTCCTCTCCGTCCTGGGCAGGATAGCGGCAAGGGCACTCGAGACGAAGATGATAGCCGATTCCATGATAAACTGGACCATGCAACTCGCATCCAATCTGGGCGCGGGCAATACCGCGCAGTTCCAGCAATACGAGATCCCCGAGAGCGGCAGCGGCATCGGCCTCTGGGAGGCCCCGCGCGGCGCCCTGGGACACTGGAACGTCATCGAGGGGAAGGTTCTGAAGAACTACCAGCTCGTCGTCCCGACCACCTGGAACGTCTGCCCGAGGGACGAGAAGGGCGTCCGCGGACCGATAGAGGAGGCCCTCATCGGGACGCCGGTGCACGACCCGAAGAAGCCGCTGGAGATACTGCGGGTCGCCCACTCATTCGACCCGTGCATCGCCTGCACCGTGCATGTCATTGACCCTGTCAGCAACGAAATCCATAAGTTCAGGGTATCCTGAGAAAGGGGGTGGCATAAATGGCAAAACAAAAGGTTTACCATTGGACCACTACCATCAGGCTGCACCACTGGATCAACCTGCTGGCGCTCGCGGTCCTGGTCTTCACCGGATTTTACATCTACTCCCCGTTCTTGTCCGGCGGGACGGAGACCATGGGCTGGATAAGGTGGTTTCACCTGCTGGCCGCCTATGTGGTCGTCTTCGCGTTGATAGTCAGGATATACCTGATGTTCAATTCCAGGGCCGCGGCGGACTGGAAGGAGCTGCTGCCCCTGCCCAGGAACCTGGCCAACATCCCGGACGTCGTCCTGTATTACATGTTCGTGACGAACAAGCACAAGCACTACGAGCGGTACAACCCGCTCCAGGCGCTTGCGTATGTCTTCATGGGCGTGATGATACTCGTGATGGCGGTTACCGGTTTCGCGCTTCATACCGGCTGGCTGCACAGCAGCTTCGACTGGGTGAACGGCGTACTTGGCGGCGAGCCCAACACGAGGGTCGTGCACTTCCTGGGGATGTGGCTGCTGATCGTAGTCACGCTCGTGCATTTGTACTTCGCGATCAGACAGAACGCTTGCGACAAGGACAGGTGTCTAATGTCCATGATCGACGGTTATTGTCTTAAAGATAGCGAATAGTAACTTAGGAAGAGATATAATTTGAACGACCTGAACCTATCAGCCGGCCCCGGGCCCATTAAGATCATGGTGCTCGGGGTCGGCAATATTCTTTTGAAGGACGAGGGCGCCGGAGTAAAGGTAGTCGAAAGACTCCGCTCCGAATACACCTTCCCGGATAATGTCGAGCTTGTTGACGGAGGCACCGCCGGACTCGACCTGTTGCCGGTGGTGGAGGGCTTCGACCATATCATAATAGTCGATACGGTCAAGACCAACGAGCCGCCCGGCGCGATATTCAGGTTCACCCCGGACGATATAGATATAAAGGTGCCGTACAAGACCTCCCTGCACCAGATAGGCATGGTAGAGGTATTTGCTATTGCCGAGGCCCTGGGCAGAAAGATGAAGGCCGTGATTATCGCGGTTCAGCCGGAGGACATGTCGGGCTGGGGGCTGGAGCTTACGCCGACGATAGAAGCTAAGGTCCCGGAACTCATGTCATTCGTATTAAAAGAGCTTGAATCGCTGGGCGTAAAGGCTATCCCGAAGACGCCGCAGTAATCCGCCTCCACCAATCTTCCATTATTATCCCCGCCATCTTGAACACGTTCAGCCTCCAGCCCTTAATGGGCCAGTCGATTTCGTGTTTATAGCAGAGCGAATCGAGCATATTAAGGCTGTATATCTCGTCCCGCAGATTCCCGTCAATGCACCCGGAGCCATTTATCTTATCGACCAGCTCGAGCGCCCGCTCGGCATGTCTGCTCACCATCTCTTTTTTCTTCTTCCCGATTGCCCCATGCTTTTCCTTGAAGTCGAGCAGTATGAGCGCGGCGTTATACGTAGCCTTGACGATTTCTTCCCGCGTCATCCATTTGGTCTCGTAGTTCAGGGTGTACTTCCATGTCGGCATGAGCATCGCTTGCCTATGCTCTTTTAGCGTCCGGTAGAACAACCGGTAACCGTTTTTATCAGGGTCCTCGAATATGCCGCTGCCAGGGTCTATGAATGGTGCGAGCGGGGCGATAAAAGGCAAGAGACTGCCGCCCGAGCCGTACTTTGCCAGAAGCTCCCCGCAGTAATTCGCGGTCTTGATAACCGACTGGTAATCCTGGTGCGGGAGGCCTACCATGAAGAACAGGTCGATTCGTTTGCACCCGACCCGGAAGAGCGTCTCGATCATGGCCTCAAGCTCAGCGTTTGTGTAACATTTCCCGAACGTGCTCCTGACGTGGATGTCATGGGACTCAGGGGAAATCTCGACGTTGAACTTCTCGATTGAGTCTGCGACCTTCATCAGGAACTCTACCGGAGGAGGGTTGAAAAACTCTATGGCTATCTCGTTCTTGACGCGATATTTTTTTATTGCGGCCAGGAACCGTTCCCCGTATTCCCTCCCCGCCTGGAGCAGGTCCCCCATTACCATTACGGGTGCGAGAGTGTATTCCGATATCCTGCGTATATCATCAGCAACAAGCTCCGGCGAGCGGAGGCAAGGCTGCCGACGCCGGCATACCTTGTGGAAGGCGGAAGCCGAACCGCCGCATGAGCCGCAGTTGTGATAGCACCCCCTGCACGTAAAGACCGCGGTGACCGGGTAGTTGGTCCAGTATTTGAAAGGTATATAGCCGTAAGGGTCGCGGTATTTGATGGCCATCTTCAGGAGATGGGTATAATCAAAACTGACATAGTCGAGATTCTCAGGCGAAAAGGAGCGCTCGTTCACCACCACGCGCCCCTCCCCGTCTCTCCACGCGAGGTTCGGGACGTTCTGATAGCCGCTGCCAGACTTTATCGCCTCCATGAGCAGCCGCATGGGCTCCTCCGTGGATTCTCCGATGACGACGAAATCAACAAAGGGGTAATCCCGCATGATCTCTTCGTGATAGTAGGTCGCGGAAAGGCCGCCTAAGATTACCGGCTTGTCGGGATGATGTTTCTTGACGAGCTCGGCAAGGCTAAGGCTGCCGTCTACATGGGGAAGCCAGTGCAGGTCAATCCCGAAGGCAAGTGCATTGAGCTTCCGCACATAACTGCCGGGATCGAACGACCGGCTCCGCAGCATTTTAAGGGCGAGGTTTATGATCCGAACGCTCGCACCGTGCCTCGTAAGATACTCGGACAGGGTAAGAAACCCTATAGGGTAAATCTCGAAAACGGGCGTCGAAGGGATCACATCGCCGACCGGGCCGGAAAAGATCGGCAGGTCTCTGAAGTTGAATACGCTAGGCGGGTGAAGCAGTATCAAATCCGGCTTGGACATAGCTCTCGTGAACCTCCGCGCTGATTTTATCATTTACATGAACTGGTTTTAAAAACGGTTACAATTATAATATAAATTGTTCAAATTTCAAAATATTAACTTGGATTTACGATGTTTTATTACCGGCGTCAAAACCCTTGACAGCAGTCCCTTCCATGATATAAACTCCACCAATGCACGAAGTCTCCATCTGCGAAAGCATCCTGGATATTTTAAAGGAAGAGGCGGTAAAGAATAAGGCGTCGAAGGTGACGTCTGTCACGCTGAAGATAGGCGAAATGGCCGGAGTAGTCGAGGACGCCATGCGCTTCGCCTTCGAGGCGGTCGCCATGGGCACCATTGCGCAGGATGCTACACTGGTCATGGAATACGTGCCGCTGACGGCAAGGTGCAGGTCGTGCGGCAAAACCTTCCACATCGTGGGGTACGCCTTCTCGTGCAAGCACTGCGAAAGCCCCGAGATCGAAGTAATATCCGGACGTGAACTGCAGATAGAGGACATAGACATGGAGGCATGATGAAAGTAAAAGTTGTCGCCGACATACTTGGTGCAAACGACAGGATAGCGGATGAAAACAGGCGCATATTCAAGGAGAACGGCGTCTTCGTAATCAACATAATGTCGTCTCCGGGCGCGGGCAAGACGACGCTTCTTGAGAGGACGCTCGCGGCTCTGAAAGATAAAATCAGGATCGGCGTTATCGAGGGCGACGTCGCCACCACCGCGGACGCCGACAGGATAGAGAGCTTGGGCGTGCCGGTCGTGCAGATAAATACC
>JBEKYB010000122.1:0-5812 GCA_049511435.1 Nitrospirota bacterium
CGTTTTCGTGGATAAGTCCGAGAAAGCCGCAAAACTAATCCGGGAGAACCTGGACGCCCTGGGCTACCGGGAACGCGGCATGGTGGTCGCGAAGGACGCGCTGACGTTCCTCCGGAAGACCGCGCCCGCGCTAGGCCCTTTCGACCTGGTCTTCGTCGACCCGCCGTACCACGAGGAGGCAGGTCATAAGGCCATGTCCGAGCTGGGGGAGGAACCCCCAAGCAAATCGGCATTGGCTGAGCCGACAGAAAACGAAGCGGCCGGCATTGATGCTGTTCGCCCCGCCGCCCTTTCGCCTGGTGCGGTGGTGGTATTCGAGCATTTCAAGAAGCTCCCGGCGCCGGAGGCTTTCGGGCGGCTCGTTAAGAGGAGAGACTATTCTTACGGCGACACCGTGCTTAGTCTATATTATTTAAACCATTAACCGCAAAAGGAAAATGAGCATATCAAAAGAAGAGATTTATGCACTTTTCAGGGTACACTGCTCGGGCTGCGAAGGCCTGTGCTGCAAGAACTCCGTATTTACCCTTTTTAACCATGAGCTTGAGGGGCTGAAGCCGGACAGGGCGCTGGAATTCACCGAAGACGGCACCAAAAACATCCGGCGCGTGAAGATGGGCGCGCTCTGCCCGTTCTCCAGGGACAAGGGGTGCGAGATAGAGCTTGGCGCGCGGCCGCTCGACTGCCTCACCTACCCAATCTATCCCAGTATAAGATATAAGGAATCGGCCTGCCTGATAGACGGCATGACGGTGCACAGGAGCTGCCCGTCGTGCGAAAGCATAGCAGCGGACGCCGGGCTATTAAGGCTTCTCCGGTCGTATTGGGAGGAGCAACTGAGCCTGAACGGCCCAGAGGCCGTAAGCGAGTGGTTCGGGCAGGACGAATATTGGGACAGCGAGAATGTAATCCGCTGTTAAATTATGTATTCGCCCTTCTTTTTCGTCTTTTCCATCTCCCGCCTCTTCGCCTCGTAGCCCTTTCGGCCCATCATCGCGTATGTCAGGAGCTTGCCTTCCTCGACGCCGGGCTGGTCGAACGGGTTAATGTTATAAAGCCCGCCTGCGAACGCTGTCTGTATTTCGAGCATGTAAAGCGCCTGGCCCACGGTATTCGGGCTCACTTCGGGGAACCTTATCGTGGCGCACGGCCTGCCGGCCTTCATAAGAGCGGTCTCGGTCGCGGTCTGCTCGGCCTTTATAAGCTCCGCCATGCTCTTTCCGCCCAGGTACGCTATCCCTTCGATGTCCTCGTAGAGCTTCGGTATCGTCAGGTCCTTATCGAACTTTTCGACCCGGAGGAACGTGAACGTCTTGTCGTTCGGGCCTTCCATGTAGAGCTGCACCTGCGAGTGCTGGTCGGTCGCGCCCAGGGCCTTGACAGGCGTCTGGCCCGCGTGCACGACGCCGCCCTGCAGGTTGAACTTCTTGCCCAGGGATTCTGCCCATATCTGGCGGTACCAGTCCGCGACGTCCTTCAGGGCCTGGGAGTAAGGCATCATGACCGAGATGTGCTTCCCTTTCCTTGTGTCGGCAAGGTACTGGAGCGCACCGGCCATGTATGCCGGGTTCTCCCGGAGCCCGGGCAGGGATGTCCGTTTGTCCATCTGGGCCGCGCCTCGAAGTAGCCCGTCTATGTCTATCCCGGAGACCGCCGCGGGCAGTAGCCCGACGGAAGAGAACACGGAGAACCGGCCGCCCACGCCGGGCGGGACCTCGAGCGAGCGGTATTTTTCTTCCTTCACAATCTTCCGGAGGTTGCCCTTTTCGGGGTCCGTGATGCAGATAAAATGCTTCTTAGCCTCGCGCTTCCCGAGCGCCTTCTGCATCAGGCCGCGGGCTATCATGAACTGCGCCATCGTCTCGGCCGTGCCGCCGGACTTGGTTACGACGGCAAAGACCGCTTTTTCGGGGTCGAGCATGGAAAGAAGTGCGGAAAAATGGTCCGGGTCGACGTTGTCCATGAAGAACATCCTGGGCCGTCTGCCCCGCTCGCGGCGGCTTCGGAGGTTATGGAGCGGGTGCCGGAGCGCGGTATGCAGGGCTATCGGGCCTAGCGCGGAGCCGCCGATGCCCAGTAGGATAAAGTTATCATACTCCGAGGCGATTTCGTCCGCCATCTCCTTTATCCTGGCCGTATCCTGGTAGGGCAGGTCGTAGAACGGGAGCTGGCCCGCCTGTCTTTTCCTCACGAGGTCGTCGTGGACTCCTTTCGCCTTGGGCGAGAGGCCGTCAATCTCCGGGAGGCTTATCCCGCTTTCCTCCCCCACGTATTCGGACATCATGAAGTTATAGTCGAAGCTGATATCGCTCAACGCGCCCTCCTTTTTTATTTAAATATTCTATCAGAAAAAGACTGTTTTGGCAGGTTTAATGGCATCCGGCGCATGAGGACGAGCTGCAACCGGAGCACGAGGAGCCGGAAGAGGCGAGGCCGGTCGACCGGCTTCGATCCCCGCCCTTCTCCCTCGTCCCGGCCATCCCAAACATCGACATCTTCTTGTCCGGCTTCGCGCAGCCGCATTTAGGGCATTCGACGGGCGTACTCCCGAAGACAAGCTTCTCGAAATCCTCGCCGCAGCGCGGGCATCTGTACTCGAATATAGGCATTATTTATGCACCAGATAAATCACGGCCACCACTATCCCGACCGCCACGACTACCCTCCGCAAGCTCGCCGGCCTTATCCTGCTTGCCAGCCGGCCCCCGGCGGCTCCGCCAACCATTGCGCCCACGGCCATCACCAATGCGACCACCCACACTACCTTCCCCGAGAACAGGAAGTAGACGGCCGCGGCTATGTTGCAGCTGAACGCGACCGCCTGTTTCAGTGCGTTCAGGCGCGTCAGCGAGTCGCTAAGGACGATGCCGAGCATCGCCAGCACGATAACGCTCGCCCCCGCGCCAAAATATCCCCCGTATATCGCGGCCGGGATTACCGCCAGTACCGCAAGCTTCTCGTTTACGTGGACCTGCCCCGAATGACCCACAAGCCATGCGCGGAGCGTGTCCTGAAACGCCAGCAGCCCGGACGCGAGCAGTATCAAAAACGGCACCATCGAACGGAACGTGTGCTCGGCCGTGTTCAAAAGCAGGATTCCGCCCGCGACGCCTCCCAGCACGCTGACCGGCAGGAACAGCCAAAGCCGCCTCTCCTGCCCACGCAGGTCGCCCCGCTGCGCGAAGGTCGCTCCCAGGTAACCCGGGCAGAGCGCCACGGTGTTAGTCACGTTGGCGGCCACCGCCGGGACACCTATCGCGGTCAGCATCGGGAAGGTGATGAGCGTGCCGCCTCCGGCAAGCGCATTTACCGCCCCGCCCGCAACGGACGCCAGTCCCACAAGGACATAACCCAATAAGCTCATTTAAGCTACTTAGGCACCTTCTCCCAGTCGGCCAGGAACTTCTGTATCCCGATGTCCGTCAGGGGGTGTCTGCAGAGCGCATCTATCACGCTGAATGGTATCGTCGCCACGTGCGCGCCCATCATCGCCGCTTCGACCACGTGCAGCGGGTTCCTGACGGAGGCGACTATGACCTCCGAGGCGAAGCCGTAGTTGCCGTAGATGGTCACTATCTGCTCGACCAGGTCCATCCCGGAGTGGGAGATGTCGTCCAGGCGCCCGACGAAGGGCGAGACGTACGTCGCACCGGCCTTCGCCGCCAGGAGCGCCTGAGACGGCGAGAACACCAGCGTCACGTTGGTCTTTATGCCCATGCCGGTAAGCTGCTTGCAGGCCTTTAGGCCCTCCTTCGTCATGGGCAGCTTCACGACTATCTTCCCGCTGTCGACGCCCGCAAGGTCAATGCCCTCGGCCACCATGCCCGCGGCGTCCAGGCTCACTGCCTCGGCGGATATCGGGCCGTCCACTATGGTGCATATCTCGGAGATGAGTTCCCTGAAGTCCCGCTTCTCCCTGGCCACCAAAGACGGGTTGGTCGTGACCCCGTCTATCACCCCCAGGCTCACGGCCTCCTTGATCTCGGCGACGTTGGCTGTGTCGATAAAAAATTTCATGAGTGCTAAAATCCTCCTTTATTTTTTTAGAGCCTTGTCTATTATCTGCAGCGTATGCAGCGCAACTACACTAGAGCCCGCCTGGGCGAGCGCGTCCTTTAAATGCATCATGCATCCGGGGCAGGCCGCCGCGACGGCCTGTGCGCCGGTCTTTAGCACGTTCGATACCTTGCGGTTAGCAATCTTGCCCGACAGCCTGTAATCCAGGAAGCTGAAGCTACCGCCGAAGCCGCAGCAGCGGGACGATTCCTCCATCTCGGCATACCCGCCCGCCGCCTTCTTCATCAGCTCCCTGGGCTCCGACCTCACATTCATGCCGAAGTTCAGGTGGCACGGGTCGTGGTACGTGACGACTAGGGAGGATGGGGCGAGCCTGTCCATTATATCCGAGTGATGGACCAGGAAATGGTTGACGTCTTGAACCTTGCCCGAGAGCCTTTTTGCGGACTCGGATTCGGGCAGGATTTTAATGTACTCGTCCCTCAAAGTCAAGGCGCAAGTGGGGCAGGCGGTAAGTACGAAGTCCGCATCGAGTTCGCTCAAGACCTTCACGCCCTTCTCGGCAAGGGCCTTGAAGGAATCGATTTCTCCCAGCGATTTCAGCGGCTTCCCGCAGCAGAGCTCTCCCTTCGCCAGCAGGACGTCGTACCCGGCCTTGTTCAATACCCTTATCGCGGCCTCGCCGATTTCCGGATATACGTAGTTGATGACGCAGCCCGTGTAAAATAGCACTTTGCCAACGGATTTTTCGGCATTTATCCGGGACGGGACACGGCTTGAGAGCGGTTTGACCGGTATTTTCGGTATCTGGCGCTTGAAGTCCTTGTACTGGTACGGCAGGAAGCGGCCAAGCGGCGTCGCCGCGAGCGGGTACAGGGTCATGACCCAGGTCCGACCGCTCGGATCGCTGGGACTCTGCTGGAGGAAGATATTCTGGTTGGGCAGGAACAAGCCGGTGTTGTCGCCGGAAGTGGCGGTCACCGTCAGGTTCTGATTGGGTACAGTCCCTTCCGGGGTGCCCTTGGCCGGGTCGATGTCGGTGTCATACACTTTGAAGGTGAGCGGCTGGGTCGGCACGCCAGCGGTGGTAACCTGCTTTGGAATGAAATCCATCGTCGGGGCATGATTGAAGAACTCAAAACCCAAATTGAACGAAGCGTAGCCGGTAAGACCGTTCTGGTCGCTGATGCTGATCTTCACCGCATTGGTGCCCCACTGATTGGGCTGGCCCTTTACCGTAAAGGAGCCGTTGGGGTAGGTGTACGAACTCGCGGTGACGGTGGCCAGGGTGGAATTCAGGCCGGTCAGGGTAGGGGTCGAGGAGGAAAGCGTCCCGTCAACACTGGCGACCGTAAAGTTGATCGTGGTTGTGGTATCCTGGGAGGCAATAATGTCGCCGGCCGGCGCCTCAGCCGTGGTCACCAGGACCACCGGGGCAGCGTTTATGGTCAGAACCCAGCCGCCGAGGATTTGCGCGCTGGCGCCGCCGCCGGTAACCTTGAGCGTCCATGTGCCGCTCGCATTCGCCTGGCCGAACTTGGTTGCGGAGAGATCATCGGGCTGCAGAGTGATGTTGTTTATGGAACTGGCGCCCAGCGACGAGGAAGCCACCGGTGAGGCAGAGTCGGTAAACGTGATCTGCGCGAAATTGAACGGGCCGGTCCCGGCTACGTCGCCGGGCCTGAGTAAATTGGCCGTTGTGCCGCCAGGACTCACCAGTTGAATGCCCAGCGTAGCGGGGTTCACACCCGAAAGGCCATTCAGGGTAACGCTCAGCCTGCTGACCGTCAGGCCG
>JBEKYB010000123.1:0-5809 GCA_049511435.1 Nitrospirota bacterium
CTCAGCATACCCGGTGCCGTACTCGCCGCCGTAGCGGAATTCCCATTGTCCGCCCTGGTACAGCACATTCCTGAATACCGTTACGCTGGGGACGCTGGAGTTGGCGACCAGGAGACTCGTCCTATTGTCCCCGCCGAGGCCTGCGGCAATTACCCCGCGCGGCATGCCGCCGGTGTCGAGGGCCGCCGCCTGGGCAAAACTGCCGTCTCCCCTGCCGAGCATTATCAGCACCTTTCCCTCGCGGAGACTGGTGATGGCGAGGTCGGGAATGCCGTCCCCGTCGAAGTCGGCGACGGCTACCGCCCTGGGGTCGTATCCGGTCTTAAAGTCTGTCCTCTTAAACCTGCCGTCTCCGCTTCCCAGGAGTATGGAATAAGAATCGCTCCCGGCGTAAGTGACGACTAAGTCCGCCTTTCCGTCTCTGTTGAAGTCGGCCGTGGCAAGGCCTATGGGGCCCATCCCCGTACTAATGTCCGAGAGGTGCTTGAAGGTGCCGTCGCCTACGCCGGTAAATATCGAGACGGTGTTTTCGCCCTCCTTGACCACCGCCAGGTCCGCTTTTCCGTCAGAGTCGAAATCGGCAGATACGACCGCGCGGGGTCTGTCCCAGGTATTGACCGTCCCGGCGGAATAGAAGCCACCTTCACCGTCGCCCAGGAAGACCGAGACACTCCCGTCCAGGAGGTTCGCGGATGCCAGGTCGGGTATGCCGTCTCCGTTAAAGTCCGCGACCGTCAGGGAGGTGGGGCCGTCCTCCGTGCAAAGCATCACCGGCGGAGCGAACGTGCCGTCGCCCCTCCCGTAGCGCACCTCGATGCTCCCGTGGAAATATGCGACATCGGCCAGGTCGGGGATCCCGTCCCCGTTAAAATCGGCGGCCACGACGGCAACCGGCCCGTCTTCGGTGGGGATATCGACCTTGTCCTTGAACGTCCCGTCCGGGTTGCCGATAAATATGGAGATTGTATTGGAGTTGAAGTTAGAGACGGCTATGTCCGTTATGCCGTCTCCGTTGAAATCGGCCGCGGCGACCGAGACGGGGAATGCTCCCGTATAAAAAGTCGGCCACGCCTCGGTTTCCTGTACGCCGGCAGGCTGAATAAGCTCATCGGGGATGTTGGCATACTCATCTGCGGGCTGGCCGGGCTCTTCGGCGTACAGTGCTGCATCGGGGGCCGTAAACAGCAGGAGGAGCAGGGGCAATATATATAATATCTTCTTCACTCGCCCTCCAGTTCTGTCAAGGCTCTTGCCTTGGCACGGCCTGGTTTCTCGGAGGGCAGCCTTACCGCTTTTGAGGTGGAAAAGCTTTAATTAATATTATGTTCTCATGATTAAAATATAACACTCGCTAATATCGGTGTCAAACCGGCAAGTGTTTAGAATTATTATTCTTTTGGAATGAACCAGGGAGGTCAGTCGAAGGTGATTACGGCTTTTAAAGATTCTTTCGCATCGGCAGTCAGCCTGAACGCCTGGGCGGCCTTCCCGAGCGGGAACCGGTGCGTTATCAGCTCCTCAACGGGGATGACGCCGTCGGCCAGGAGCTTAAGCGCCGCCTTCGTGTCGTCCGGGCCGCATGAGTAGCTCTGGACGACGGTTATCTCGTTAAAATACAGCCGGTTCGGGTTGATTTTCAGGGTTTCGCCGGGCGGAGTCGGGGTGAAGAAGAGCACCGTGCCCCCGGGCCCTGCACAGGCGAGGCCCTGCGCCATCGCAGGGATGCTGCCGGGGCCTACGACGACCCGGTCCGCTCCCGCGGCGGCATCGATGCCGCTTCGAGACTCGCCAAATATCTCACTTAGCCGTTCGCGCGAGTTTTCCTCGGTAATGTCCACCACGTCGTGCGCGCCAAGTTCCAGCGCCTTGGCCAGCCGGTACGGGACCATGTCCGCGCCTATGACCTTAGACGCGCCCATGTGCCGGGCCAGGATTACGAAGAGCATGCCCATCACGCCCAGTCCGATGACCAGGACGCTCTCGCCCCGGACAAGTCCCATCCGCCTCATGCCCTTGACTACGCACGCGAGCGGCTCGACCAGCGTCCCGCCGATGTAGCCGACATTCTGGGGTAGTTTCAGGGTGTCGTGGGTAAGGTTGTGCGCGGGTATCTTGACGTATTCGGCAAGGCCGCCCGGGATTATCCTTGAGCGCCGCCATGTGTCGCACAGGACGTGGTTCCCCTTCCTGCACTGCGGGCATTCCATGCAGGGCGCGTGGTGGTGCATGAATACCATGTCGCCCGGCTTGAAGTTTTCCACGCCGTCGCCTACCGCGACTATCTGGCCCGCGGGCTCGTGCCCAAGCACTAGCGGGGCCTTTTTCTCGATATACCAGGGCATCACGTCGCCGGAGCATATCCCGCAGGCGCGCATCTTCACCAGCGCCTCGCCCTTCTCGACCTCGGGCACGCGCCAGTCCTCAATGCGTATGTCGTTGAAGCTGTATAGTACGGCGACTTTCATAGTGCTTTGCTGTCATTACACGGTGGATTGCTGAATCTCTTTCTCAGTCGAAGCGATTTCACTTTGGCAAAATCGCGTGTAGGAAGAAATACCCCGGAAACCGTGAATATAAATAAACGCTAAAATAGCATATCTGAAGAAAATTTCTATTTCCCATTTTGGCATGGCGCCTTTAGCTGTCATTGTGAAATAACCGGACTGGATGATACTGATAAAAAAGAAACCAAAACCTGCGATAGCGGCACCGCGTTTTATCTTGAAAAGTCCCCACGCTATTAATATCAATATCGCCGGTTGTAATGTAGCTCCAAGTAAACTTGAAATTATATTGAAATATCCGTTAGGAAATGGAGAAAATAATAATCTATTTATTTCACTGAAAGTCCAAGTCACAGCACCGTAACATGTGAAAATAAGGCATACGAAAATGGCCTGTTTCGCTTGGCTTTCTGTTTCAACCGGCCACCAGATGATGTCTATTAACCGCCATGCTCTTTTGTCCACGGACTTCATTTCCGAGGCATCTTCATCAGGCGGTTCTATAGGTGGTTCTATGCCTAAGAATTTTTTCTTTACTTTAGAAATTATTTTCATTTTTACCCCTCATATGCCGAGTGTCCTCTACGGCCTTATCACGTACTTAATCCCGCGCCCGGCGATGAGCTCGTCGAATGCCTTCTGGATGTCGTCCAGCGGGTACTCGCCGGATATGAGGGGCTTCACGTCTATCTCGCCGTGTGCCAGCAGGCGGTAGGCCTCGGCCACGTCAGCGGGAGTGAAATGGAACGCGCCGACAAGCTTAATCTCGTCGTAATGGATGCGCGCCGCATCGAAGCACGCCCTTGTCCCGGGCGGGCAGCCGCCGAAGAGGAGCACGGTGCCGCCCTTCCGCACGAACGACGGAGACGCCTCCCAAAGCTCCTTATTGCCCGTGGCCTCGATGACAATGTCCGCGCCCAGCCCGTCCGTAGCCTCTATCACGCCCCAGGCGATGTTGTCGAGCTTCGTGTCCAGCACCACGTCCGCGCCCAGGCCCCTGGCCGCGTCAAGCCTGTCCTTCCTCCGGCCCGCCACGATGACCTTCATGCCCATGGCCTTGTGCAGCATCAGGTGCAGGAGCCCTATCGGCCCCGCGCCCAGGATAAGGACGTTACGAGCCGGAGCTGTTTTCGCATCGGCATCCCCGGGGCGGGCGGCGCGTATCCCGTGGACTATGCAGGAGAGCGGCTCCAGCATCGCGGCCTCTTCGTAGCTTAAATCTTCCGGCTTCCGGAAGAGGTTCCTTTTGACGACCCGCGCGGGCAGCTTGATGTACTCGCCGTACGCGCCCAGGACCTTCTCGTCCATTATGTGGTTGCAGAGGTTCTCCCGGCCCATCATGCAGAATACGCACTCGCCGCACGGCGCGGAATGCACCGCCATGACCGACGTCCCCGGCGGGAAACCGGCGACTCCCTCGCCCGCGGCGGAGATATCCCCCGAGAACTCATGCCCCAGCGGAGAGGGTAGCGGTATCTTGGGATGCCCCCTGAGGTACGCCTTTATGTCCGTCCCGCACGTGAGAGCGGCCCTTACCCTGACCACGACCTCGCCCGGCCCGGGTTCAGGGATTGGGGCCTTGCGGTTTATCTCCATGACTCCGGGGGATATGAGCATAGCGAGCTTCATTTGGCGATGATAGCAAATAACATTATGTTAATAAAGATTTAATTTAAACAAACAAAAGGCGCCCGAATGGACGCCTTTATATATCAATTTTGCAGTTGTCAGCCTTTTGACCTGCCCGCTATTTCTTGCCGATCCTCTTCTTGCGGGCCTCCTGCTGCTTCCTCTTCTTCTTTACGGAAGGCTTCTCGTAGAACTTCCTCTTCTTGAGCTCCTTCAGGAGCCCTTCTTTGGCCATCTGCCTTTTGAGGATTTTTAAAGCCTTCTCTACCTGTCCCTCGTGGACTTTGACTTCCAAAAAATATCACCCTTCCTGGATTTGTATTGATTTAGGGCACGGGAGAATGGCCACTCCCGGGCAATTGTTTTGTTTATCACGGAAAGGTGCGGTTTGTCAAGCGAAAACTTAGCCAGCGACCTCTATCCCCAGCGCGGATATCTTCCTGTGGAGGTTGGAGCGCTCGATACCCAGGACCTCCGCGGTCCTGGAGATGTTCCAGTCGTTTTCCTTGAGTTTTTTCATGATGAAGTCCTTCTCGAAGGCCGCCCTCGCCTCCCGGAGCGAGCCGAAGCCGTAATAATGGCCGTCTGCGCAGTCCTGCTCTTTGGGCTGGTTTATGGGCGGCGGCACGAGCTCCGGCGTTATGCTGTCGCCTCTCGCCATGATGACTAGGCGCTCGATTATGTTCTTCATCTCGCGGACGTTACCCGGCCACGGGTATCCCGTGAAAAGGCGCATCGCCTCCGGCGTCGCCTTTTTGGGCTTCTGGCCGTACTCGACCGCGAAATCCCGGAAAAAATAGTCCACGAGGAGCGGGATATCCTCGCGTCTTTCCCTTAGGGGCGGGACGTTGAGCGGTATCACGTTCAGCCGGTAATAGAGGTCCTCCCGGAACCTGCCGCCCTTTATCTCGTCTTCCAGTACCTTGTTCGAGGCCGCGATGACTCGCACGTCTATTTTTATCGTGGTGGTCCCCCCGACCCTCTGGACCTCCTGCTCCTGGAGCGTCCTTAAGACCTTCGCCTGGGTGTTGAGGCTCATGTCGGCTATCTCGTCTAAGAATATCGTCCCGCCGTGCGCCAGCTCGAACTTGCCCTTCCTCTGGGCGGTCGCCCCGGTGAACGAGCCCTTCTCGTGGCCGAAAAGCTCCGACTCTATCAGCTCCTCGGGTATGGCCGCGCAGTTCACGGTGATGAACGGCCCATCCGCCCTGAGGGAGTTCTTGTGGATGGCGCGGGCTACCAGCTCCTTGCCGGTGCCGTTCTCCCCGAAGATGAGCACGCGTCCGTTGGTCGGCCCGGCGCGCATTATCTGCTCTTTCAGGTCTTTTATCTTCGGGGAGTCCCCGATAATCTCGAAGCGGCCCTCGACCCTGGCCTTCAGGTCCTGGTTCTCCTGTTCGAGGCGCTTTTTCTCTAGGGCGTTCTTCACCGAGAGCGAGAGCTTATCGAGGCTCAGGGGCTTCTCGATGAAGTCGTACGCGCCGAGGCGCACGGCCTTGACCGCGGTATCTATGCTCCCGTGTCCGGACATCACGATTACGGACAGTTCCGGGGTAATCTCGCGCATACGGGCGAGTGCTTCGAGGCCGTCCATGCCCGGCATCCATACGTCCAGGAGCACGAGGTCCGGCGCCAGTTCTTTTACTGCGCGGAGGGCGTCCGTCCCGTTCTCGGCG
>JBEKYB010000124.1:0-5747 GCA_049511435.1 Nitrospirota bacterium
GAGGACGAGTTCAAGAACCTCTTCCCCGACTGCGAGCCGGGCGCAATGCCCCCTTTTGGGAACCTTTATGGCATCCCGGTATATGTCGACAGGTCGCTTGCCGAGGATAAGAACATAGTCTTCAACGCTGGCACATATTATGAGGCGGTCAGGATGAGCTACTCCGACTTCGAGAGGCTCGTGCGCCCGTCGTACCTCCAGGTAGGACGGAAGGCGGCCTGACCCACGAAGTTATTGGAGCGGTATGTGACATTGGAGGTTTGGTTATGGGCCCCAGGAGGATTATGGTGCCGGTGAGTTTTGGACCGTCAAGCTATAGGGCATTCAGGACAGCAGCCGAGATGGCGGCCACTACCGGAGCAAGGCTTATAGTAGTAAACGTGATGAGAACGCCCAAACAGCTGTTTCACAGTGCGGGCGCTATTAATTTCGACCAGTTGGAGGAACAGGAGCGGGAGGAGCGTAAATCGCGTCTCGATGACTTCGTGAAAAAAGAGCTCGAGGCGCTTAAGCTTTCGGTCGCCGTGGAGGAAGTGAACATGGAGGACTCGAAGGCGGTCAAGGCTATACTTAAGATTGCAAGGGACTATAATATCGACCTGATGGTGCTCGGCCATCACGAGGAATCGAGGCTGGAGCATTTCTTCTTCGGGCGAAACGTCCATAAGCTTGTCGACGGCGCCCCGTGCGACGTGATAGTCACAAGGACGAACCTTTATAAGATGGAGGAAGATACCGCGGCCTGAGGGAGTCTACCTGTCCGTATGGAGAAGGAGATAGATGCCGCCGGCGAAGAAGAGGGTGTTGGCGAGCCATGCCGCAAAGAAAGGCGGGAAGCGGCCCGCATGGCCCAGTGACATGGAGAACGAGTGCATCAGCCAGTAGCTTATGGCTACGGCGATGCAGATGCCCATACCCAACGCCATGCCGCCGCCCCTGGATGTCTTCAGGGAGAAGGGCACCGCAACAATCACCATGATTATATTCGCGAGGGTGAAGGATATCTTACCCTGGAGATCCACTACGTACTTTACAGGGTTGTAGCCTTCCCTCCGCAGTTTATCTATATAGCTCTCTAGCTCCGAGTAGTCCATTTCCTCGGAAAGCCGCTCAGCCCTTTTGAAGTCCTCCGGTTTTTCAGGGAGTTTGACGACCTGGGTCTTAAAGGGCGTTATCTTGATCCCGCCGACCTGGCCGAAGTCGTAGGTTATGCCCTTTGACAGCACCCACGTCCCGTTATCCCAGTCCATCCTCTCCGCGTCCACGCGTTCGACCAGCCTGAACTGCTTGTCCAGCATATAGAAGTTAAGGCCGTAGCATGTGGGCGTGCCGGAGTTGAAATCCACAAGCCCTATGTTTATTATCTCGCCTTTCGGTCCCCGGAACCAGAGCTTGTCCTGCTTCAGGGAGGGACGCTCCGGCTTTTTCTCTATCTTTACGGTCTTTATGTACTCGGCCTTCGCGTTGCAGTAGGGGATGACGGTCTCGTTAGCCCAGAAAAGAAGCCCGGAAAGGACGATGGATGCCGTGAAAATGGGCGCCGCAATCCTGTAAAGAGGTATTCCGCCCGCCTTCATCGCGATTATCTCGCTGTTCTTTGAGAGAAGGCCCAGGGAGAGCACGGTAGAAAGGAGCACCGCCAGCGGCATCACCATGAAAGCGATGTTCGGCAACTGGTAGAGCAGATACCTTACGACGTCGCCCGTTGCGGTGTTATGCTCGATGAAGTCGTCGATCTTCTCGATGAAGTCCCCGAGCATATAGAGTATGACAAAGGCTATCAGCGTGATGATGAAAAACCTGATGAACTCCATGAGGACATATTTCGAGATTATTCTCATGACGTCTCTCCGCGCTTTCGCCTGCCGCGAGTCCTCTTCCACCGCTCGTATGTGTTCGATATCTCGGAAAATGAAAATTTCTTCTCCTGGCTGGAGTTATATACCAGCCAGACGCCGAACGCCCCGATTACGAGGTTCGGCAGGAGCGCGGCCATGAGCGGGGCCATCCTGCCCCCGGCCGCCATGTTCTCGCCGCCCTTCATCAGGAGGTAGTAAAGGGCGAATACTACAAGGGCGACGGAAATGCCGGTGGAACGGCCGGAACGGCGCGAAAAAAGGCCTAAAGGGGGCCCTATTATCCCGAAGATGATGCAGGCTAGGGGTATTGTGAACCTCTTGTAGTATTCGGTCAGGAGCGGGTAGTTGTTGCCGGTTTTGGATACCTCCCTGGCAACACTCCGCAGTTCCTCCAGGGTCATCTCGCGCTTGCTCTTCTTCGACTCATCGCCCGGCAAGAGCTTCTCGAAAAGGTTGATGGACAGGATATTCTTGTCGAAATTGATTTCCTGATAGGAGCCGGACTTGTTCTCCTTGTTGTGGATGCTCCCGTCGTAGAGGTTCAAATAAGCGTATCCGGAGGACATGTTCATGTCCATGACGCCTTTTTTCGCAATTATTACATGGGGTTCATTGGGGTTTCTCTCGTCGGATATGAAGACCCCTTCCATCTCGTTGGCGGAAAGGCTTTTTTGGGCGTAGATGACTACATCCTTGAAGGAGTCGTTGAAAACCGATTCCTCTATCCCCATATAAGCCCTTGATTGCGCGAGTTTAAACAGGTCCTTCTTGAAGCTCTGGGCCTTCAGGGGCCCTAAATACAGCGAGAAATATGCGGTGGCCGCCATTGCAAGGAGCGAAACGGCAAACACGGGGGCCATCATCCTGAAAAGCGAGAACCCCGTCGCCTTGAGGGCGATTATCTCGCTGTCGGTGGAGAGCCGCCCGAAAGCCACCAGCGCCGCAAGCAGCACCGCCATCGGTATGGTAAGGGTCAGGAACGAGGGCATAAGGTAGGAGATTAGCTTCAGCACCTCCGTGACCGGGACGCCCTTGTTCACGATAAGCTCCGTCAGCTTAAATATGCGGTTTATAAGGAGCACGAAGGTGAAGAGCAGGAGCCCTAACAGGAACGGCGGCATGAACTCACGGACTATATATTTATCAATTATTTTCACAACCTTTGGATTCTATATAAATTGCCGCCTTTTGTAAACCCTATTTTAGGCTGATTTTAAAAAAAGCTTGCCATTCCCGGCCTGTGATATTATTATTTGAGACTTGGACATCACTATGAACATGATATTTTCCGTACCGCAGAGGCTGGGAGCGGCGGCTATAGAGGGCGTCAGGGAGCTAGGCTCCATGTTCGCCTTCCTGGGGACGACCCTTTACTGGACGTTTGTCCCGCCCCTTAAAATGGGCCGGGTTTTCCGCCAACTGGCGTTCATAGGGGCGAGGAGCACCCCGCTGATTGTGCTGACGGGGGCGTTTACCGGGATGATCCTGGCCTTACAGGTATACTACACCCTTAGGAAGTTCGGGGCGGAGGCATATCTTGGGCCGGCCGTCGCACTCTCCCTTATTAGGGAGCTTGGCCCGGTGCTTTCGGCCCTGATGATAACCGGACGCGCGGGCTCGGCGCTCGCCGCTGAGATAGGGATAATGCGGATAACGGAGCAGGTGGACGCTCTTGAGTCCATGTCGCTCTCCCCGTTTAGGTACCTTATGGTGCCCAACCTCCTGGCGGCGCTTATATCCTTCCCGCTCCTGGGGTCGATATTCAACGTCGTCGGCATATACGGCGGCTATCTGATAGGCGTAAAACTCCTGGGAGTCGGTACCGGGACGTATTTTTCGGGCATCCAGGACTTTGTGGTGTTAAGAGATATCACCGACGGGCTGATAAAGTCCGTTTCTTTCGGGATAATAGTGATATGGGTAAGCACGTACAAGGGTTTTTTTGCACAACGCGGAGCCGAAGGCGTAGGACGGGCCACAACCAGCGCGGTCGTGCTTTCCTCGACCTTGGTGCTGGTCTGGGATTATTTCCTGAATTCTGTTATGATATGACTGATAATGATTGAGGTAAGGGATCTATACAAGGGTTTCGACGGCCAGCAGGTACTCTCCGGCATAAGCTTCACGGTGGGGAAAAGTGAGCTTTTCGCCGTAATAGGCGGCAGCGGCCAGGGTAAAAGCGTTCTTTTGAAGCACCTCCTGGGCCTTATGAAGCCCGATTCAGGAGAGGTGCTTATAGAGGGGGAGAACATCTCGGCCCTTTCGGGGCAGGCCCTCTACACGCTCAGGGACCGTTTCGGATATCTTTTTCAGGGCGGCGCGCTCTTTGACTCCATGACCATATTCGACAATGTCGCCTTCCCTCTAAGAGAGAAGACCAAGCTCAAGGCGGACGAGATAAGGCACAGGGTAGAGGAGGAGCTTGAGAAGGTAGGACTTGCGGGCATGGGTTTCAAGTACCCCGCGGAGGTGTCAGGCGGCATGAGGAAACGCGCCGCATTTGCCAGGGTGCTGGTGATGGAGCCGGAGATAGTCCTTTTCGACGAGCCCACGACCGGGCTTGACCCGATACTCGTGGACTCCATTCACGGGCTAATACTCTGGGGGAGAGAGACCTACGGCTTCACGGGCGTCATAGTGAGTCACGAGATACCCGAGATATTCGACGTGGCAGACAGGGTGGGGATGTTGTCCGGCGGGAAGCTCCTACAGGTCGGGACGCCCGAGGAGATAAAAAAATCGGATATACCGGAAGTGAAAGGGTTCGTGCATAGGGCGCCCCTGAAGGCGTCGGCCCATAGGGAGGCTTTATGAGAAGGGAGAATATCGAGGTACTGGTCGGGATATTCATCCTGATTGGAATAATAGCCCTGGGTTACTTGTCGATAAAGCTCGGGAAGCTCGAGGTGGTGGGGAACAAGGGCTACGATGTCAGCGCTGAGTTCAGCAACATCGGCGGGCTCAAGGTGGGGTCCACGGTAGAGATCGCGGGCGTGGATGTCGGTCGAGAAACTCTCCAGGCGATCGGCGACGAATTTGACCGGCCGCCGCAGCAGCTTCGCCAGCGCCGCCGTCGCCATCTCGTCGGCATAGACGTGCACCTTGATGCCGAACGAGCCGCCGACGTCCTTGGTGAGCACGCGAACCTGGTGCTCCTCGAGGCCGAGGTGCTTGGCGAACAGGTTCTGCATCATGTGCGGCGCCTGCGTGCCCTGATAGACGGTCAGCCGCTGCTCGCCCGGATTCCAATCGGCGACGATGGCGCGCGGCTCGTTGGTGACGCCGGTGTGGCGGCCGAACACGAACGTCGTCTCGGCAATCGCGTCGGCGTCGGCAAAACCCTGGTCGGGATCGCCGGCCGTAAGCGCGCGCTCGAAGGCGAGATTGTCGCCAAGCTCAGGATGGATCACCGGCGTCGCCGGATCGAGCGCAGTTTCCGCATCGGTGACGGCGGCGAGCGCTTCGTAATCGACGGCAATGAGCGCGCAGGCGTCTTCCGCATCGGCGCGCGTGCGGGCGACGACGGCACAGACCGCCTCGCCCTGCCAGCAGGCGCGGTCGACGGCGATTGCGTGCTGCGGCGCCGATTTAAGGCCCTTTAAGTGCGTCAGCACGCCGACCCACGGCGTGATCACCTTGGCGAGCTCGGCGCCGGTGACGATGGCGATGACGCCCGGCGCGCGCCGCGCTTGCGCCGTGTCGATGGTTTTGATGCGGGCGTGCGCGTGCGGCGAGCGCAGAAACGCGACATGCGCCATGCGCGGCAGCACCAAGTCGCTGACGTATTGGCCGCGCCCTTGCGTCAGCCGCGCCAGATTCGGCCGCGGCACCGAGCGGCCGATATAGGAATTCGGCCGGTCGAGCGCGGTCCACAATCGACGGGCTTCT
>JBEKYB010000125.1:0-5708 GCA_049511435.1 Nitrospirota bacterium
ATCGCCACCACCCGTGGTTTACTAGTTTTTATGAAAATGTCGCCGCCGTTTTCGACGATGACCTGCGATGAATCCTCAAGGAGAGAGGCCCCTATTATCTCCGCGAACGCACCCGCTACCGCCGCCATCGGGCCGACCCCCGCGGCAAGTGAAGCCGCCTCCATGATGCGTACAGTGTCCGGCGCGCCCGGCAGAATTTTAACCGGTCTCAAGGAACTTAAAAAACCAGGGTGTTTATATATGTACGCCTCGAGCTGGTGCCGGTGCAGGAGTACCAGTTCGAGCGCCTTTTCGTACAGGTTGGCATCCGCAAAAATAAGGAGATCAGTCTCTTTGACGACGACCGTAAAGGGTACAAGGTCAGCGGCCTTGACTGTATCCCGGTATAGCCTTTTCTCGTACATTATTTACCTGTAACGACCGAAAGTTAGGCCAATAGAGGATACCAATACCGTACTTGTGTTGTCAACATAAATATCCGGTAATCAGCTTAAGTTCAATAGAATTTATCTTTATTTATTCTTAATTGCAGGACTACCCCCTTTTTTATCCTTGACATGGCCCCGGGCGCATATTAATTTAAGGGAAATAATACCGGAGGGGACAAAGATGCAGAAACTGGCGAGGGTTGCGATATCGATAGACCAAGGGCTTATGGAACGGTTTGACCGCTCCATCGCGGATAAGGGGTACACCAACCGCTCCGAGGCCGTGCGCGACCTAATCCGGGATTTCCTGGTGGACCGCGAATGGGAGGCCGATGAGGAGGTTGTGGGAACCATAACGCTCGTCTACAGCCACCATACCCGTGAGCTCCCGGACACCCTGAACGACCTACAGCACCACCATTTCAGCTCCATAATCTCCAACCTGCACATTCACCTGGACGAACACAACTGCCTGGAGGTAATGGTGGTCAGGGGCAGGAGCACCGAAATCAGGAGGATTTCCGACCGGCTGATAGGCACCCGTGGCGTAAAACACGGCAAGCTTACTATGGCGACCACGGGGCAGGGACTGACATAAAACATAGAACTTGACAAAGCGCGGTGGAAAAAAGAGCCACGGTTAAATGTGGCTTGAAATTCGGCTCCCTGGCCCGGACTAGAACAAAATTGATATTCAGCGCATAGACTAGGCCGCTTTGGTAAACGCGGCTTTGGCAGCCTCCTCGAGTTCCTTCGCTGTCAGGTCTTTTTTATGAGTGGCGAGGCTCCAACTGTACCCGAAGGGGTCCTGCACGGTGCCGGCACGGTCCCCCCAGAACATATCCTGGACAGGCATCCGGGACTGGGCGCCTGCTTTCAGGGCTTTTGTGAAAGCTTCGTCCACATCTTCCAGGTAAATGTAGAAACTGACGGGGGAAGCCCCCATGGTTTCCGCGCTCACACCGTGCATTTGCGGATTTTCATCACCCAGCATGAATATAGAGTCGCCTATCAGGATTTCCGCATGCATCACCCCTTTGCCGCCCGGCCCGGGCATGGCGTACCGCTCGATGGCGCCAAAGGCCTTTTTGTAGAAATCGATGGCCTTACGCGCATCCTTGAACATCAACATCGGCGTGGCGCTGTGAAATCCTTCCGGTATTGCCTTTATCATTTTAGACCTCCTTGTTTCCCTGCCTTAATATATCATTCTTTACTAAGTTTAGCATATATATGGGAGACTTCAAAATTGCTGTAATCGGGATGTGCCTCAACACATATGCCCGTATACGTCGGTATCAAGACCACGGCCACATGACCCCCGGCCATACTTAGGGCTTGACAATGCCCGCCCGCGTAGGATATATTTTCACTGAATTTCCAGGCGCCCATGAGGGGCTTAATAGGGAATCCCGTAAAATCCTCATCCTGTGCCCGCTTATGCGGGAGGGCATGAGGGACCATTCGGGAGCGGACCCGCCGCTGTGACCGGTGACGAAACCCAGCAGAGACCACTGCCCTTGTCGGGTGGGAAGGTTTGGGGAGTAGGGTGACCCGGGAGCCAGAAGACCTGCCGGAAAGCATTTAATTACCCGGTCCGATGGAAAAGGGCGGGTGATGGCTGGATTATAAAAACGGATAATCCTCCCCAATGCGGGGAGGATTTTTTTTTGGCTTGGTCGTCTTGATAGGAAGGTGAAAAATGTCGGCAATTCGTCTTAAGAAGGCTATACCGGTACTGCTTCTGGCATGTTATTTCCTGTCGCTGCCCGTCCCTGCCCACGCGATGCACATAAGCGAAGGGATACTGCCTATCGGCTGGGCATCTTTTTGGTACCTGGCCGCCGCGCCTTTCGTCTGGGCCGGGCTTTATAAACTCAAGCGCGAGGGCGTGGAGAAGAACATGAAGCCGCTCCTGGGGATGATGGGGGCCGCGGTTTTCATAATATCCTGCATGCCCATACCCGTCCCGACGGCGGGCACATGCTCTCACCCGGCGGGTACCGCGATGGCGGCGATACTGGTCGGGCCGCTGTACAGCGTCCTGGTCGCGGCAGTCGCCCTCCTGCTCCAGGCGCTTTTCCTCTCGCACGGCGGGATATCCACCTGGGGCGCGAATATATTCTCGATGGGCATAATAGGCTCTTTCACGGGATACATCGTGTTCAAGGGCTTGGGAAAGGCCAAAGTGCCGCTTATTGTCGCGGCGTTTATAGCCGGGGTGGTAGGCGATTGGGCCACGTATGCGGCTACTTCGTTTGAGCTTGCATCGGCCCTCCACGGCCCAGGCGAGTTCTACCGCCTTTTCCGCACCATAGCGCTTGCGTTCGTCCCGACGCAGCTCCCGCTCGGACTGCTCGAGGGCTTCATGACGGCGGGCGCCGTGAAGTTCCTCTACAGCAGGAAACCGGAGCTTTTCGGGGCGGAAGCGCTGACGCGTGCGGTTGAGGAGGTGAAGGCATGAAAGGATTTGTTCTCATGCTCGTTTTTTCGCTTGCGATGTGTTTTTCCGTAGTTACTTCGCATGCTGCCGGGGAGAAATGGCAGGGTGTGGACGAAACGGTGGTGGAGAAATACGCCTCAGAGCACGGCCATCCCGCAAGGCCCAACCTCATAAACCTTGAGGGCGACACGCTCCTTTTCGCCTTCCTGCTGGCGGGCACGGCGGGCGGGTTCGTCCTCGGCTATTACTACCGTGATTTCATGAGCAAGAAAGGGCATGGGGGGAGGGTCTGATGAGGATTGAGACCTTTTCGGATGGATGCCAAGCCAGGGGGGGGCTTATCCGAGGCATGGACGCCAGGCTCAAGATAATACTTTCGGTATGCTGCATTGCTATATGCATAGCCTCGTCCGGCATCGCCGTGCCCATTTTCATCGGGGCCATGTGCCTCGGGCTTGTAATCGCCTCCGGCGCATCGCTTAAGTCTATTGCCCTCAGGATGGCCGAACCGCTTGTCTTTTCGTTCGCGCTGGCACTTTTCCAGGCGGCGGTCTCCAAGGGCGCGCCAGGCGCGAGTTTTAAGGTTGTGGGTATAGCCGTCGTCCTGAGCGCCGATGGCATCGCGAGGGGGATGCACCTCGTGGCGCGCGCTTTCGGGGCCGTAAGCGCCGTATTGTTCCTTAGCATGACGACGCCGGTCTACAGGCTCCTGTCCGCGGCCTCGGGCTTGAGGTTCCCCAAGGGGCTTGTGGAGCTGCTTTTCTTCTCGTACCGCTATATATTCGTCCTGATGGAGGACGCCGTCACCGTATACCACTCCCAAAAGGGGAGGCTCGGCTACGCGGGGCCGGTGCGAGGCATAAGGTCGCTTGGAGTGCTTTTCGGTTCGGTCCTGTTCCGGGCGTATTCCCAGGCTGAGGCGACGGGAGCCGCCATGGTGTTGAGGGGCTATACCGGCGAATATATACCCGAGAATACCGAGAGGCTTCGCGCGTCCGACCTCCTGATTTTTGCCTTCCTGCTCTCCCCATGTCTGGCTTATTGCCTATGGACGTTATAACTGCATCCGGACTGTCCTTTTCATACCCGGACGGCACTTTGGCCCTGGACGGCGTGGATTTTCATGTCGAAAAGGGCGAGTTCGTAGGGCTACTTGCCTCGAACGGCTCGGGCAAGAGCACCCTATTGAGGCTCCTTTCCGGGATGCTGAAGCCGGTCAAAGGGTCTGTTTTTCTGGGAGGCAGGCCGCTCGGCAAAATCCCGCGTAAAGAACTTTTCAGGCTCATGGGCATGGTCTTCCAGAACCCGGCCGACCAGCTTTTCGCGGCCACGCTTGCCGAGGACATAGCCTTCGGCCCGGCCAACATGGGCCTACCCGCATCGGAAATAAAGAACAGGGTTGACTCCGCACTCGAGGCCGTGGGCCTGCCGGGGCTTGGAGAAAAGCCCATCCAGGCCTTAAGCTTCGGTCAGCAGAAACGGGCGTGCATCGCCGGGCTCCTCGCAATGGGACAGGAGTTGATGCTCCTGGACGAGCCGACCGCGGGGCTTGACCCGATGGGCGAGTACCGCATCATGGAGCTTTTGATGGACCTGAACCGAAATAAAGGGATAACGATGGTGATGTCCACGCATAACGTTGACATGGTTCCGCTGTTCATAGACAGGCTGTACATCCTCAGCAAGGGCAAGGTCGCCAGGGAGGGCGCCCCGGCGGACGTTTTCAAGGCGTCTGCCCAGCTAAGGGGGGTCAAGCTCCGCCTCCCGCAGATCGCCGAGTTAATCGAGCAGATGAAGGACGAGGACAAAGTACACTTCGACCGCCTCCCCCTCACCATAGGCGAGGCCCGCCGGGAGCTGGTCAAGAAGATTCCCGCCAGCGGCAGATAAGATTTGCCATCGGATAGGTATGAAATTCTTTTTACAAAACCCGCCGAGTCTGGTAAGCTCTTGAGGCCATGAACATACGCCAGCAGACTGAAGAGATAGAAGACAGGGTGCTGCATCCCAAGGCTGCAAGGGCAGCCCTGTCCAAGGGGCGGCAAGTCCCTGAGAAGGAAGGTATAATCAGGACGGCCTACCAGCACGACAGGGACAGGATACTGCACTCGAAGTCGTTCCGCCGCCTCAAGCACAAGACGCAGGTCTTCTTGGCCCCGGAAGGTGACCACTACCGGACCCGCCTTACCCATACGCTCGAAGTCAGCCAGATTGCCAGGACGATATCGCGCGCTCTCAGGCTGAACGAAGACCTGACGGAGGCAATCGCTCTCGGGCACGACCTGGGCCACACCCCGTTTGGGCATGCGGGAGAGGCCGTCTTGGACCGGATACACGAGGGCGGCTTCAACCACTATGCGCAGAGCCTCAGGGTTGTGGACCAGCTCGAAAGGGACGGCCGGGGCCTGAACTTGACCCATGAGGTAAGGGACGGGATACTGAGGCACTCGAAGGGCAAGGGCGCCGTCTTCCCTGGCGGCGGCAAGGGTAGGGCGGAGACGCTCGAAGGCCAGGTGGTGCGGGTCGCGGACAGCATCGCGTATACCAACCACGACCTGGACGACGCCCTGAGGGCGAAGGTGCTGAGGCTGTCGGACGTGCCCAGGGATGTCTTAAAAGAACTCGGCGCGACCCACGCCAAGAGGATAGACACGATGGTGAAGGACGTCATATTCTCTAGCCTGGACGCGGACCTCCGGGAGATAAGGATGGGCGAGTCCGTCAGCCTGGCAACGGAGGATTTAAGGTCGTTTCTGTTCAAGAACGTATATGAAAACGAGGCGACGCACGGCGAATTCGTAAAGGCGACCAAGATTCTCTCGGAGCTCTATTCATAT
>JBEKYB010000126.1:0-5694 GCA_049511435.1 Nitrospirota bacterium
GTGGTGGCCGGGGATGGCGTTGGGCGAGCCGTTCTTGTTGTACTTGCCTATGCGCGGGCCCAGGACCCATGCCCCGACAAGGGCCGACACGCCGCCCGTCATATGCACGACCGATGAGCCGGCGAAATCCAGATGGCCGTGCCCCAGGCCGAAGTCCACGCCGAGCTGGCTGAGCCAGCCGCCGCCCCACACCCAGTTGGCGTACACCGGGTACAGGAACGCCCCCATTATGACTGCGTAGAAGCAGAAGGACTTGAAGTCCCACCTCTCGGCCATCGCGCCTATCGGTATCGCCGCGCCCACATTAAGAAGGACCATCTGGAAGAGGAGCAGGACGAATATCCCGGTATCATAGGTCATGCCGCTCAGGAAAAACCCCTTGCCGCCTATGAGCCCGAAGTCCTTTCCGAAAAGGTGCACGGCAAACTCGTTATTCAGGACGCCGCCGAGACCGCCCATCTGGAAGGCGTATCCGCACACCCAGTAGCCCAGCATCCCCAGGGCGCAGACAAGGACGTTCATAGCCATGGTATGGCTTGCGTTCTTCGCCCTCGTAAAACCGGTATCGAGCATCGCGAAGCCGACCTGCATGAACATGACCAGAAAACCGCAGAGGAGCGTCCAGACGAAGTTTATGGCCATGGTCTATACCCCGCTATGACTGTAACGTTGAGACACTTTTCCCCCTGAGCTTAAGGGTAGTTTATGTCGAGCTGAGTCGTGAAGGTCGGCTGGCCGCCGGTCGCCTTCCTGTTGTATACGTCGTAGCCTACTAACACCGAGACGTTCTTGGAGAAGTTCCAGGACCCGCCGAAGCTGAGCGCGCCGAAGGCGTTGTTGCCGCCCTGGTAGTCAACCCCGAACCACAGCTTGTCGGATATCTCGGTAATCGTGCGGTCCCAGGAGGCGAGCACGCCGTTATTCTGGGTGCGGCCTATGCCGTTTGACTGGATATTATTGTCCTTGAAGAAGAGGTTCCCGCCGTTCGCGAAATAGTAGCCGCCGGAGAGCCTGCCGACTACCGGTAACGTCCTGGCGACGAGGGCGTAGGTTATGTCCTGCTCCGTGTTATGAAAGACGTCGCCGCCCCGAAGCCCGGCGTTGTAGCACCCGAAAGCTATTGCGGGCTGCCACTTGAAGAACGCGTCCTCGGGCGTGGCTATCTTGGCGTTGAAGTATATGGGCGAGTCGTCTATGGCCGAGCTAGTGCCCCCCGTGCCGTTGGCCTGGGCGCCGTAGCGGATGTAGTCGAAACCAACTTCCGCCTGTATCTTCTGGAACGGCAGGACGCCCGCGGTAACGCCCGCGTCATAGATTATCGGCGAATAGGAACCCATTGTTTTCTTTACTCTTATGTAGTCGTCGATGTCCAGGTGGAACGTCCCGTAGGGCTGGATATCCGTGGACGGTATCCATATCTGCGTGGACGGCGTGGCCAGGGCCGCACCCGAGGCCAGGCTAAGTATAACTATTGATAAAAAAAAGGTTTTACAGAACTTCGACATACGATTTCTCCTTTCGTTGATAGAACTCACATCCGCCTTGGAACCCCTGAAAATTAAAGACCTCCCTCCTTCTTAAGAATTTCTCTTGCCTTTATTTATTCAAGAGCCGTGCCAGTTCAATCAAAAAAATTACAACATTTTGAAAATAAAGGATATTTCATGTATACAAATTAGGCAGTAGTTTAGATGGACCGAGCCATTACTTGCCTAAAAAGCCCGCATGGTGGGCTTTTTTGCCTATTATTTAATCGCATGTTTTTTGCCAAAAAAGGCCTGTTTTTGTATGCGTAAAGGCCATCCGCTGTGGTATACTACATTATAGCACATCCTAGCCGGAAATTACTCCAGCCATAAGAAATTCTCGCAAAAAAACAACTGGTTATATGAAATTTTGGCTAACAGTACTTCCAAATTTTAATAATTGAGAGCTATACTTAATAATAAGCCTCATATAGGGGGGTATCAAGATGAACGGAGAAGCATGCAGGCTGCGGGCGTTCCTCAGTATCGAAAATATCGGCGAAGATATCCATGAAAAGCTCCTCCGTGTACTCGTGGAAGATGCCCCTATCGGGGCTTTTATCATAAGCCTGGGCAAGGGCGAGGGCGAGGGACGGATAATCTATGCGAATCCGGGTTTCTGCCATATATTCGGGTATACGGAAAACGAGTGCAAGGCCATGCCGGAGGCCTGGAATTTCATTCATCCCGACGACCGTAAATCACTCGACGAGACTTTCAAGGAACTGCCGGCCGGCGGGAAAGGGCATTGCGAAGTCAGAGGATTAAAAAAAGATGGAACCGTTATGCATACGAGCATAATAGGGTCCGTAAACACCTTTGAGGGGATGCCGTCCATCGTGGGGACCGTGATAGACATAACGGCAAGGACAGTCCTGGAAAAAGACAAGGAAGATTTCTTTGCCATGGTCACGCATGACCTGAAGGGGCCGTTGACCACGATAATCGGCTACCTGGAACTGATACTTGCCAGGAAAGACAGGGACGATAAAAGACTCTGGAATATGCTTGAGAACGTGGAGGAAAGCGCCCAAAGGCTGAACCGCCTGGTCGAAAACTTCCTTATGGTCCATAAGCTCGAAACCGGGAATTTAAAAATCAGTCCAAAGCCTGAAAATATTACTTTGATACTAAAAGAATTGGGGAGGGAATTTTATCCGGTCGCCAAACAAAGGGGCATTATGTTCAGCACCGATATCCCAATCCTGCCACCGGCGGTTGTTGACAGGATAAATATCGAACGGGCGGTGTCAAACCTCCTTCAAAATGCGTTCAAGTACACTCCCTCTGGCGGGAAGATTATGCTAAAGGCTGAAATGGGAAGCAGAGACATTATTATTTCAGTTGAAGATACCGGGCCCGGCATACCGAAAGAAGACATGGGCAGAATCTTCGACAAATATTACCGTGCCTTCGAGACCGAAAGCATCACCGGCGTCGGTCTCGGACTCGTTATAGTGGAAGCCGTCGCAAAGGCGCACGGCGGAAAAGTATCGGTCGAGAGCGAACCGGGGAAGGGCAGCACCTTTAAAATCCACCTGCCGCTGACTGCATAAATTCAAACCTAAGTTTTCAGCTCCGTACATTTACCTGAAACGAGGAGGCACAATGAAAAGGTCAACCGCGGCAAAACCCGTCGAGGCCCAAGAGGTATATCCCGGGGCCGCATATCCGCTCGGAGCGACGTTCGACGGGCAGGGCGTGAACTTCGCCGTCTTCTCGGAATACGCGGAACAGGTGGAACTCTGCCTCTTCGACCCCTCGGGCAAAGAAGAGATAAAGCGGATTAAAATCCGGGACAGGCTCGACCTCGTCTGGCACTGCTATATCCCCAACCTCAAGCCGGGCACCCTCTACGGGTACAGGGTCTCGGGGCCGTACGACCCGAAGAAGGGGCAGAGGTTCAACCCCAACAAGCTGCTCATCGACCCCTACGCGAGGGCCATCGAGGGCCGGTTCGACCTAAACGACGCCTGCTTCGGGTACGAGATAGGCAACCAGTACGAAGACCTCTCCTTCGACCAACGGGACAGCGCGCCGTTCATGCCCAAGTGCAAGGTCATAGACCCGGCGTTCGACTGGGGCGGCGATAGGCTCCCGAAGGTCCCGTGGAAGGACACGATAATCTACGAGGCGCACGTCAAGGGCCTTACCGTGAAGAACCCCGATGTCCCGAAGAACATAAGGGGCACGTACGCCAGCCTGGCCTCGGACCCGATGCTCAAATACTTCTCCGGGCTGGGCGTCACCGCAGTCGAGCTTATGCCCGTGCATACCTTCGTGGATAGCCGGACGCTCACCGAAAGGGGCCTCAAAAACTACTGGGGGTACGATTCGATCGGCTATTTCGCGCCGGAGATGCGGTACAGCTCTAGCGGGACGCCGCAGGAGTTCAAGGAGATGGTGAAGCGGCTCCATTCGGCGGGGTTCGAGGTCATACTGGACGTGGTTTACAACCATACCGCGGAGGGGAACCAGATGGGGCCTACGCTCAGCTTCAGGGGCATCGACAACTTCAACTACTACCGGCTTGTCGAGGGCGACGAGCGCTATTACATGGACTACACCGGCACCGGCAACACCCTGAACATGACCCAGCCTAAGGTGCTCCAGCTTATCATGGACAGCCTGAGGTACTGGGTGCTGGAGATGCACGTGGACGGGTTCCGGTTCGACCTGGCCGCGGCGCTGGCCAGGGAGCTGCATGATGTTGACAAGCTGGGCGCGTTCTTCGACATCATAAACCAGGACCCGATACTGTCCCAGGTGAAGATGATAGCCGAGCCGTGGGACATCGGCGAGGGCGGCTATATGGTCGGGAACTTCCCCGTCGGCTGGGCAGAATGGAACGGCAGGTACAGGGACTCGGTAAGGAAGTTCTGGAAGGGCGACGGGGGCCTGATAGGCGAGCTGGCGTACCGCATCACCGGCTCGAGCGACCTCTACGAAAGGGGCGGCAGAAGGCCGTTCGCCAGCGTCAACTTCATCACCGCGCACGACGGCTTCACCTTAAACGACCTTGTCAGCTACAACGAAAAGCACAACGAGGCCAATAAAGAAGACAATAAAGACGGAGAGAACAACAACAACAGCTGGAACTGCGGCGCGGAAGGCCCGACGGACAACCCGGATATAACCGCCCTCAGGGAGAAGCAGAAACGCAATTTCTTCGCGACCCTGCTGCTCTCCCAGGGTATACCCATGACGCTGCACGGGGACGAGATATGCCGCACGCAAAACGGCAACAACAACGTCTACTGCCAGGACAACGAGCTGAGCTGGATGAACTGGGACATAGGCGAAAACCAGGCCAGGCTGCTGGAGTTCGTTAAGGGGCTAATAAGGCTCAAGAAGGAGCACCCCACGTTCCGGAAGGGACACTTCTTCCAGGGCCGGAAGATACGGGGCAGCGACGCCAAGGACATCATGTGGCTGAGGCCCGACGGCCTCGAGATGACGGAAGAGGAATGGAACACGCATTTCGCGAAGTGCCTCGGGCTGTACCTGGCCGGCAGGGCCATGAACGAGTTCGACGACCGGGGCAACCCCATCGTTGACGACAGCTTCATAATGCTCATCAACGCACACCACGAGGAGATACCGTTCAAGATGCCGGGCTACCCGCTTAAAGCCCGGTGGCGCGCGCTCATCGACACGGACGCCTTCCAGGGCTTCGATGACCAGGAGACGCTCTACAGGCAGGGCGAGCCTTACCCGCTGAAGGGCCGCTCATTCGCGCTCCTGATATCCCAGTCCGAAGAGGGCGAGGCGTAGTGCATGAAGCGCCGCCACGGGATGCCGTCCTGCATTTGCAGCCTAGCTTCAGCGCGCCGTGTCACAGAAACGGAGCAGCATTTTTGCCATACATTTGGCAGGCCGCCTTGCCAAGGGAAATAAGTCACCGTATTACAGCTATCACTCCTGACAAAACACAATATATGCGACGATGCGTCGGAATTTACCCCAGTATATATGTGATTTTGCGTGGTTTGAGTTGTATTGCCCCTTTCCCGCTCCGGTTGTTGTGGGCCAAATGCGGGCTCATACTGGCTCACGGGAGCGCCAACGGACATGGCCTCTAAACTGCATTCGATAGATTGTCCAATGAACGGGAGGCAACAATAAGAAATGGTGATTGAATTTCCAAGTAAGACCACGGGGATTGCTA
>JBEKYB010000127.1:0-5684 GCA_049511435.1 Nitrospirota bacterium
CCACCAGCGGGGCCAACGGAAGCGTTACTCCCTCAGGCACCACAACCTTAGCCAGCGGCGCGAGCCAGACCTACACCATCACGCCAAGCAGCGGCTACCAGATAGCCAGCGTGCTTGTAGACGGCGTCTCGGTGGGCGCGGTAAGCACCTACACGTTCAGCAAAGTGACGGCTTCTCACACGATATCGGCGAGCTTCTCGCAGGTCCCCGTCACGTCCACGGGCAACTCCTACTATATAGCTACGACCGGCTCCGACAGCAATTCCGGCACGATAACCTCGCCGTGGCTGACGCTCGCGCACGGCGCCGCGGCACTGCATGTAGGCGATACCCTCTACGTCCGAGGCGGCACATACACAGGACAAGGGTCAAGCAACGGCATATCTATGGCATCCGGCACTGCGTCTGCTCCGATCACGATAATGGCCTACCCGGGGGAGACGCCTGTTTTTGACGGGACAAGCGTATCGGCAGGGTGCTTCTTGACATTCGAGAACGTCAGTTATGTAGTCTTGAGTGGGGTGACCATACAGAACTACAGTGTTGACGGCATCATTTTTTACACCGATGCAAAAAACATCACGGTTCAGAACTGCATTCTCGAACACATAGGTACTAATGTAAGCCAGGACCAGGGTATCTATATCATGGCAAATACGGCAAACATAACAATCCGGAACAACCTGATTCAGTACGTTGCGAGCTGTGGCATCCAAGGTTGGCATGGCCCCAACGTAAACGGGTTGTTGATTTACAACAACGTTATAACAAATTGCAGTTTCGGGATTTTGCTAGGCGATGAAGGGCAAAATATAGGAATTTACAACAATACCATAGATAGCAACCAATACGGCCTTGATTTCAGCCAAGCCGGACAGGATGACCCCGTGGGAGTAGTCAACCTCACGATGAAAAACAATATCATCAGCAATTGCAGCCAGTGGGGCATGCGGGTCGGGTCGTTTGATTACACCCAGATCAAAAGCGATTATAACTGCTGGTACGGCAACGCAAACGATATCCAGTGGAATGGGTCGAACTATTCCCTTGCGCAGTGCAAGGCCAACACCACCAACGATGCGCATTCAATCGGGACAAATCCCTCCTTTGTCAATGCGGCAGCGCGTAACTACCAGCTGAATTCCGGAAGCCCCTGCGTAGACGCAGGTACTCCACAAACGCTATTCAATACCAATATGGCCGGCATTGTCCGATCGGCCTGGGACATAGGCGCATATTAGGAAAGAAGTGGAGACTATAGGGGTTGGGCTATTGCCCAACCCCTTTTTCTTTAGAACCATTCAAATATTAAACCCGTTAAAAAAGAAGATTTCAAGGATTTGACAAAACCCGCCCAATACATTATAAATTAATTAACAAGTACGCAGTACCCCGAGCAAGTCGCACCTCACAAAACGCACTCCCAGAGTACCTGCAAGACTCAACGGCAGATTAAGAAGTTCCATAATAAAAGTCCCTGGCGAATCATCAGGGTGGGCTAACGTATTGCTCTAACCCAGGACGCCAGGGGCATATGACGCTGATACAGATGGCAATTTATTAATCGAGAGGGCGAAATGGAAAAAGATAATCTGGACTTCCAAGGCTACCTGAAGGTTTTAAAAAACCGCAGCGTGACTTTAATATTCGTATTCCTCGTTGTCTACGCAATGATACTCGCGGTCACTTTTACCATGACGCCCATCTACAAGGCCACGGCCCAAGTCTATATAGACCCGGCCACCTCGGACCTGGGCCTCCAGCAGCAACCCGCCGCGCAGGTAGACCCCGTGACATACACACAAACGCAGATAGGCATAATCAAGAGCGAAGCCATTGCGAAGAAGGTCGTCTCGAAGCTCCATCTCGACCAGCTGGAGCAGAGCAGGAGAGAAAAACCTAACGGCCTTGGGAAGTTGCTGGGTACGTACTGGCCAAGGGATGCGCAAAATGACGGCGCGGACAGCCTTCACCGCACGATCAACGCGTTCAGGGAGAACCTCGAAGTGACGGCGGTGAAGAACAGTAACCTGGTAAACGTCAGCTATGAATCGGGCAACCCCGCGCTTGCCGCGACCATAGTGAACGCGACCGTCCAGGCTTTCGTCGAGCAGAACATCGAAATGAAGGTCACGCCGGCAAAGGAGGCCGTGAACTGGCTGAACAAGGAGATGGCCGATATAAAGGAAAAAATGAACCAGAGCTCCGACCAGCTCCAGGAGTTCAAGAGGCAAAAAGGCATCATAGTGACGGGCGACAAGCAGTCGAATATATCCCTGCAGGCATTGTCCGATTTGAACTCCAAGGTCCTGGCCGCCGAGGCCAAGAGGTCCGAGGCGGAGATAAAGTACCGGCAGGTCCTCGAGCTCTCTAAGTCCCCCGAAGGAGTGATGTCCCACCCCGATGTTATAAACGACAAGCTCATACAGGACATCAAGGCCCAGAGAGGCTTACTCGCCAAGGAGATAGCGGACAACGAAGAAAAGCTCGGCGCAAAGCATCCGAAGATGGTGCAGCTGAGAAGCGAGATGGACTCCTTGAACAAGCAAATGGAAAACGAGTCGAACCTGGTCATAAGTTCGCTGAAAACCGATTACGAGCAATCGCTGAAGGCCGAACAAAGCCTGAAGAGGGCCTTTGACCAGCAGAAGACCGAGGCGATGAACTACGAGAAGCGCTCCACGGAATACGAAATAAAGAACCAGGACGTCGAAGGCGCGCGCGACCTGTACACGTCCATGTTGAAGAAGTTCCAGGAGTCGACCCTCATAGGCAACATCAACCTGAGCAGCGCGCAGGTCCTGGACGAGGCATCCGTGCCTATCAGCCCCGTGAGGCCCAAAAAGCAGCTGAACATTATTCTCGGCTTTATCATAAGCATAATCGCCGGGGTGAGCTCCGCCTTCGTCGTCGAACGGCTTGACAATACCTGCAAATCGCCCGAGGACATAGAAGATGCCCTGGGCCTTCCGTTCTTAGGCATTGTCCCGACCAACAAGGCGTTCCAGGGAAAGCACGACGCGGACCTTCTGGAGGTGATCTCGTTTCCGACCTCTCCGGTGGCGGAGTCTTTCCGTAACATAAGAAGCAATATACTGATGACAAAAGCGGACGAGCCCCCGAAGGTGATCCAGACATGCAGCGCAATGCATTCCGAGGGCAAGTCCACTTTCTCCTACAACCTCGCGTGCATCATGGCGGCCATGGGGGATAGCGTGGTGCTGATAGACGGGGACATGCGAAAGCCGAAGATGCACAGCAAGTTCGGCATGCAGAACAAAAAAGGGCTGAGCAGCCTCCTGTCGCAGCAGTCGAGCCCGGACCAGGTTATCCTGGGCACGAAGGTACCCAACCTGAGTATTATTACCTCCGGTCCCATACCACCCAATCCGGGAGAGCTGCTCGGTTCGGCCACCATGAAAAGCCTTATAAAGTCGCTCAGGGAGCGGTTCGACCGCATAATAATCGACTCCCCGGCATTCCTGGGCATAGCGGACGCCGCCCTGCTGGCGGCAGTCTCGGACGGCGTAGTCATGGTGGTTCGAAGCGGATTGACCTCGAAGGACCATGTGACCAGGGCCCAAAAGAGCCTGGACTCGATAAACATCAAAATCCTGGGCGTGGTGCTGAACGATCAGTCGAAAAAATCCGTGGACTATTACCAGGCCCAGAACTACAACCATTACTATACGGATAAAAGGGTCCCGGATATCAGGGCCGCACGCTCCTGAAACTCGTGCAGGTCTTTTTTGTAATCATCAATGCTTCAAAGAGGCAACGCCTTGATAGTTGACTCGCATCTGCACGTGAACTTCAAGAACCTGGGCGCCAGGGAGATCATCGCCTACATGGACCGGGAGAGGATCGACCAGTGCTGGCTTTTGACCTGGGACGAGGCGAACCCCCGGAACAGCGATTACACCCCGCTGCCAGTGGAAGGCGTCTTCGAGGCGTATGAAAAATATCCGTCGAGGATAATACCGATGTATGCCCCCGACCCCACGAGGGCCGACGCGGCAAAACGGTTCCTGGAATGGCACGGCAGGGGGATACGGGGCTGCGGCGAGGTCAAGGCCGCGCTAAGATGGGATTCGAAAGATATGGGACCCATGCTCTCCACCCTCAACAGGCTGGGCATGCCGCTCGTCTTCCACATGGAGCAGAGCGGGCCTAAATTCAGGCCGACGACCGATTCGGCGCTTGAGCTTCTGTTCGCAAGGGCCATGAACTCCGTGAGGGTCGGCGAGATCCCGAAAAGGATACTGAAAGGGCTGACGGGGGCGTGCGGCGCGTTGAAAAAGAAAAGGGAAGGGATGCGCTACTTCTTCCCGGGGTACCTGCTGGACTTTGCCGCCCTGGAAGGGCGGCTCAGGGAATACCCGGACATAAAGTTTATCGGGCACGGCCCGATGTTCTGGAACGGCATTTCGGCCTCCGCGGATATCGATTCGGCAAAGGTTCCAAAGGGGCCCGTGACGGGCGAGGGCATAACATGCAGGCTCCTCTCTCAGTACGGTAACCTGTATGCCGACATCTCGGCGCATTCCGGTTATAACGCACTCGCCAGGGACCGGGGCTTTGCAAGGAGGTTCCTGTCCAAATACAACCGTAAAATCCTTTACGGGACCGACAACTATTTCCTCGGGCTGAAGAACGTGCTCGATTCGCTCGGCCTGCCCAAAGACGCATACAGGAGGATATACGGCGAGAACGCCGCAGAGCTTATTAGCCACGGCGCGCCTTCAGGAGGAGCTGGACCGTCGTCATGAAAAAAGACCTTATAATTACTGTCGTCAATTACGCCTTTTGCTTTGTCTGCGGCGTCTTGCTCTTCAGGATAGCCGCGAGAGGTTTTGGCCCGGTGGGGTTCGGCGAATATGCTCTCATCAGGCGGACGGTGAGTTTCATGCAGCCGGTCCTCTTGATGGGCCTTGGCGTTGGGCTGGTCAGGTATATAGCCATATCTTCGGCAAAGGGGGGCAATGGGTCGAAACAGGCCGCCTACATAATTGCCGGGTACGGTTCCGTCCTGCTTTTTTCACTGCTGATATTGTCGGTAGTCAACCTCATGCCGGAATTGGCGGGGAAGGCGGTTTTTGGAAAGCCCGGATACGGAGACTATGTTCGAATCATCTCTCTGCTCTGCGAAAGTTACCTTGTCAGCGCACTTGTATTTACTTATTACAGGGGGAACGGGAAATTTTTGACGGCTAATATCATTACTGCGTTTACTCAGGGTATCGTGCCCCTCTCGGCTCTTCTATTAACGGGATCGGTGAAATCGGCACTAGAGGCGGTTGCGGCCGGCATTTTTTTAGTCAGCTTTGTCTTTTCGGTGCCTGTAATTATGGCGGTCCTCCCGCGTCTGAAGGGCATCGAAATCGTCTCCTCGTTAAGAGAGTTGTTAAGGTACGGTCTGGCAAGGGTTCCCGGGGATATTAGTATGGCGGCCTTTCTGGCGCTGCCGGCGTTTCTGACGGCGCACCTGTTCGGGATCAAAGAAGCGGGCTACGTCGCGTTCGGGATCAGCCTGGTCGGCATGGTAGGAGACATCTTCGCCCCGGTAGGTCTGATAACTCTCCCGAAGATGAGCTCGATCCTCTCCGAGGGAAGGCATGACGAAGCGAAGATGATACTGCAAAGGATAATCAAATACACCATATTAATATCAGCCGGAGTGTCTT
>JBEKYB010000128.1:0-5680 GCA_049511435.1 Nitrospirota bacterium
CGGACGGCCGCTGCGTAGCCATCAGCAGGTGTATTCCCGACGCCCTCGCCATCTGGGCCAGGCGGGCTATCGAATCCTCCACCTCCTTAGCCGCGACCATCATCAGGTCGGCCAGCTCGTCTATGACGACCACGACATACGGGAGCGTCCCGTCGTCGTTTATCACGGCGTCCTTCTTAGGCGCGTCCTCCGACTTGTCTACGCCCAGACGCGGATGCTTCTTCTCCCCGATTATATTCTGGTTATAGCCCTCGATGTTCCTCACTCCCTTTTCGGCCAAGAGCTTATATCGCTCCTCCATCACCACGACGACGCGCCGAAGTGACGCCGACGCGCGCCTCGGCTCGGTTATAACCGGCTCTAACAGGTGCGGGATGCCGTCGTAGACCGACAGCTCCAGCCGCTTCGGGTCCACCATCAGGAGCCTTAAGTCGCGCGGCTTTGCGCTCATCAGCAGGCTCATCGTCATCGTGTTTATGGCGACGCTCTTGCCCGAGCCGGTAGCCCCCGCCACCAGCAGGTGCGGCATCTTCGAGAGGTCCGAGACCACTGGCATCCCGTAGATGTCTTTCCCGAGGGCGAGCGTGAGCGGAGACTTCGCCTTCATGAACTCCGCCGAGGAGAGAATCTCCTTCAGATAGACCTCTTCACGCACGTTGTTCGGTATCTCGATTCCTACGGCGGCCTTGCCCGGCAGCGGAGCGACTATGCGGACAGACTCCGCCCGCATGGCGAGCGCCAGGTCGTCCGATAATGTGGCAATCCGGTTGACCTTCACGCCGGGAGCAGGCTCGAACTCGTACATGGTGATGACCGGGCCCGGATGCACCTGTATTACGCGGCCCTCGACATCGAAGTCGTGGAGCTTTTTCTCCAGGATGCTCGAGCTCATCAGCAGGGATTCCTTGTCTACGCGCTTCCTGTTCGCAGGAGGGTCGGAAAGGAGCGACATCGGCGGCAGGCTGTAGTCCTTGTCCGCGCCCTTGAACGGCAGGGCCTCCTGTAGCCGCTCGGCCGCGGGCGGGGGCGCGGGCTTTTTCACCTGCTCCACTATCTGCGGAGGCGGCTCGGACGTGACCTCATCTCGCACCTCCTTGACCTTCGCCTTTCGCTTCCTCTCGGAGTGCATCATGTACACCATGCCGACCCGCCCCCAGAGTGACAGTAAATGCGCCTTTGCCGCAAGGATTATCGTGAGGAGCGAGAGGGTCGTGGAGACGACCGCCCCGCACAGGAGCAGTGTGATGGTGAGTATGTATGAGCCAGCCCTGCCGAAAAAGACGAGCATCCTGGCGGCCGTCGCCTCGCCGATCCAGCCGCCCGCGCGTATCCCTCCGAAATATAGGTACTCGTAACGGAGCCTGAGCAGCGAGCTGAGCGAAACTATGAAAAGCGCCGCGCCCAGGGTCTTGAGGAAGCGGTGGGTGGTCTCTTTCTGGGCGAAGAGGTTTATGCCGTGCACGAGCATGTAGAACGGGATAAGAAAAGCGCCGCCGCCCAGGAGCTGGAAAAGAATATCTGAGGAGTACGAACCGAACCGTCCGATAAGGTTATGGGTAATCTTCGAGGACGAGACCGAGCCCAGAGACTTGTCCAGCGGGCTGTATGAAAAAAGGGCCAGGGCGAATATGAGTCCGAGCCCTGTGAAGGCTATTCCGGCCAGCTCCCGTCTCAGGCCGCCGTCCCGGGTTTTCCCGACTCGCCTGTTAGCCATGCCCCTCCATATATAAAGGCTGATTCAAGATAATATAAAGGGCGGAAAAGGTCAAGCTTTCTAATTAGGTTCCGTAAGCCGCATCGGGTCCAGTGCCCGCTTTAGCTCTTCCTCTGTCATATAACCCTTCTCAAGCGCGACCTGGGCGACGGTCTTGCCGGTCATTAGGGCCTCCTTGGCGACCTCGGCGGCCTTCATATATCCGATGTGCTGGTTGAGCGCGGTGGCAATCCCAAGGCTCTTGTCCACGTACATCCGGCAGCGCTCGCGGCTCGCCGTTATCCCGTCCACGCACTTCTCCCGGAAGACCTTGACGGCGTTTTTCAGTATCTCGGCGGAGGACAGCAGGTTGTGAGCAATTACCGGCATCATGACGTTGAGCTCGAGCTGGCCGCCCTGTGCGGCGTATGCGACCGCCTGGTCGTTGCCCGCCACCTGAAAACAGACCATATCCAGCATCTCGGCCATCACGGGGTTGACCTTCCCCGGCATTATCGAGGAGCCCGGCTGGACCGCGGGCAGCGTAATCTCGGCTAGGCCGGTCATCGGCCCGGACGAGAGCAGCCTCAAGTCGTTGGCTATCCTGATGAGGTCCATCGCCAGTGTCCTCACGGCCCCGGACGCCGCGAGGGGTGCCGCCTGGCTCTGCATAGAATAAAAAAGGTCCGGCGACAGCCGGACGTCAAGCCCGGTGAGGCCTTTGATACGCTCTATCATAAGCGGCGCATAGTCCTTGCCCGTGTTTATGCCCGTGCCGGCCGCGGAGCCGCCTATGCCCAATTCGGCCATCTCGTCCACCGCCCCGAGCAGCCTTGCGGCGCCTTTCTCGACCGCGACCGCATAGCCGGAAAACTCCTGCCCCAGCCGGATCGGAACGGCGTCCTGCAGGTGCGTGCGTGCGGATTTTAAGACGCCGTCGAACTCACCGGCCTTATGTCGAAGCGAATCGGAAAGGCCTCGCACCTCACTGGCCAGCTCCATGAAAAGCGCCATACCGGCAAGCCGCATCGCCGTCGGGAATACGTCGTTCGTGGACTGCGACATGTTGACGTGGTCGTTCGGGCTGCATGCGGAATAGTCCCCGCGCGGCCTGCCCATCAGCTCCAGCGCCCGGTTCGCTATGACCTCGTTCGCGTTCATGTTGTGCGAGGTCCCGGCCCCGGCCTGGTATACGTCCACCACGAACTGGTCGTTGAACTTCCCGGACATGACCTCGCCGGCCGCCTCTATTAAATAACCGGCAAGCGAGGCAGCGAGCTTTCCCATATCGCGGTTCGTCTCGGCCGCGGCGCGTTTTATGAGCGCCGTCGCCCATATGAGTTTCGGGTGGGGCCTGAGTCCGGAGATGGGGAAATTCTCGACCGCCCTCTGGGTCTGCACGCCCCAATAAGCGTCCTTGGGGACCAGGACATCTCCCAGAGAGTCTTTTTCCGTCCTGAATTCCATACGTCAGTAGGGGAGGGTGAAGATTAACCCGGGGTTTATTACATAAGGCAAAGCTATGACGACGCCCCCGACCCACTCCTCGACGGCATCCGACCTGGCCCTCAGGTCCTTCCCGACTTCATCAGGGTTCGATATCTTGTTCGGGTAGTGGCCCGCGGCTATGCCGCCCGCCGGCGTGAAAAGCGATTTATAGAATTTTACAGCGGCATCCGGCGCATCTCTCTTGACCTCGCTTTCGAGGTCCTTCTGTTCGTCCTTTACGCTGAACACGAATTTCGTGTCGAGCTTCGAGCCGAATATCCCCTTGTTGCCCGGGATGATGCCGGTGGGCGTCCCGTCGAAGACCACCGTCCCTGTATAGGCCGCCCTCTGCTCCGCCGGTACGGAAAGGGCTAAGTCCGGGTCGAAGGTATAATGGCCTACCTTCACTTCCGCCAGCCTGTATTCCCCGCCCGGAAGATAAACTCCGAACGACCCGTAAGGCGAGCAGTTGATCTTGTAAAGGGTCTTGGAGCCTTCCTTCCTCAGGTAAAGCACGCCGTTCTGGTCTTCCTCGGGCATTGCTATCTGGTTAACGAAGTTGATGAGCTCTATCTTCCCGAATACCGCAGACTCCCCCGGGCCCGGCTGGGGCGCCTGTATTATATTTGCCTTGGTAGAGACATTCTTTGCCGGGGTAGTGGCACAGCCGGCGGCAACCAGCAACAAGGATAATGAAAATATAAGTCTTTTCATGTACAACTCCCCGTAAAGTTTTAGATATGCACTTAAAATACATTAACCTCAACCTAATGTCAACTCTAAAGCCCGGCTTTAGCTTGGCATACTGGACAGAATCGGTTCGGGATGGTATCACTTTAAAATAACATCAACTTACGACGGCAAAAGGAGCAAAAGATGCACTGCCCGCACCTCGTTAAGGACATAGTATACACCTGCAACTGCGAAGACAGTCCGGTTGTCATCGAATGCGCAAGGCTTAGAGGGTACTGCAAGAGAGGACATTACATTAAATGCCCCAGGTTCGCATCCAGGAAGAAGGGCAATATGGCCTACGCATACAGGCTCCTCGCCTGATACCGGGCCTGCTTTACAGAGGCGCCGAAGGGTGCTATAGTTATTCCAAGTATCATGAAGGGATAGCTATTATGGCCGTATGGTTCCGGCTGGTGGCTTATCCCTTTTTTTATTGCAACCGTCATAAAAAGGAGGATAAGTTGAGAAAACTGAGAGTAATAGCCGTGGGCGCGGCTATGTTGTTATCTGCATTCTTTTCTTCGGCGGCGTTCGCTCAGGATCTTGTGCCCGGTACTTTTACCTTTAGCCCGATGATAGGCGGATATTTCTTCGAAGGGGATGAGCACCTGCACGATACAGGCGTATTCGGGTTAGGCGTGGGCTACATGATAAACCGGAACATTGAGGCTGAGTTTACCTTCGACGGCATGGCCGCGGACGGCGACCGGGGCAGGAGAGATACCGGCATCTACATGATGAAGATAGACGGCCTGTACCATTTCAAGCCCGTATGGAATGTTTGCTCTTATATAGCCGCGGGCGCTGGCACGGCCATATTCACTCCGGACGGGTTGGCGACGAGGGGGTATCCGCTCGTTGATTTTGGAGGCGGGCTGGAATATTTCATTATCCCGGACTATCTGTCGGCGCGCGTGGACCTTCGGGATATATTAAAATTCGACCCGGGCTACAACGATATCATGCTTACAGCCGGCGTAAAGGTCTATTTCGGCGGCAAGGGCAGCACAGCAGCGGCTGCAGCGCTTGCCCCCGCACCGGCGGCCGAGGCCCCGGCCCCGGCGGAGCAGCCGCAGGCCCAGGCCGGCTCTACCGAGACGTGCATAATGCTCAAGGTGAACTTCGATTTTGACAAGTCGGACATAAAACCAGACTTCAAAGATGAGGTTAAGAAGGTGGCGGACTACCTCAATGACCACCCGAAATCCTTCGGAGTGGTACAGGGGTACACCGATGCGGTCGGCTCGGATGATTACAACATGAAGCTGGGATTGAGGAGGGCCGAGGCGGTCAAGCAGGAACTCGTGAGCCAGTTCGGCATATCGGCGGACAGGCTCAAGGTCGAGAGCTTCGGGAAGTCTCACCCGCTGTCTACAAACCTGACAGAGGAAGGCAGGGCCGAGAACCGCCGCGCGATGAGGGTGTTCTGCTCCGAGGGGACACGGGCGGCCCAGGTTCCCAAGCCTGCTACCTGCCTCGGGCTGAAGGTCGAGTTCGAGTCCGGCAAATGGGACGTGAGGGCACAGTACAACGACGAGATAAAGCGCGTGGCCGATTATATGAAGGAGCATCCCGACCTGGTCGGGACGATCGAGGGGTACACGGACAACGTCGGGCAGGATAAGTTAAACATGCAGCTTTCGCTAAAGAGGGCCGAGGCCGTGAAGCAGTACCTGGTAAATAATTTCGGCATCTCGCCCGACAGGCTGGTTACCAGGGGCCTGGGCTAGTCGAGGCCTATCGCGGATAACAGCACTCCCGAGG
>JBEKYB010000129.1:0-5677 GCA_049511435.1 Nitrospirota bacterium
GCCCGGGATGCCGGAGAGCCTTTCGCCGTACTGCCGCGCCCGTTCGCGTCTTAGCATGTTGTATACGCCGATTCTCTTAAGCTTCACCCGCAGTATACCGGCCTGTAGCTCGTCCAGGCGGCTGTTGTATCCGATGACGTCGTGGTAGTAGCGTCTCTTGCTGCCGTGGTTCCTGAGCGCCCGGAGTTCCGCATCGACTTTATCGCTGTCCGTGGTAATCATGCCGCCGTCTCCGTAGCAGCCCAGGTTCTTGCTTGGGAAGAACGAGAAACAGCCCGCGTCGCCGAAGGAGCCGGTCTTGGCGAGCCTGTAATGCGCCCCGAAGCTCTGCGCGCAGTCCTCTATCACCTTCAGTCCGTGCGTGTTCGCCATATCGAGCAACTGCCCCATCGGGGCGGGGTGGCCGAAGAGATGCACCGGCAAAAGCGCTTTTGTATTGCCGTTGATTTTTTCCGCTACCCTCGCGGGGTCGATATTGAACGTGGCCGGGTCAACGTCAGCGAAGACTGGGACTGCTCCGATATAGCTTATCGCCTCGGCCGTCGCAATGAAAGTGAACGGCGTGGTGATGACCTCGTCGCCCTTTCCAATCCCGTTTGCCAGAAGCGCCAGGTGCAGGGCGTCCGTGCCGGAGGCCACAGCGACGGCATGCTTCGTCCCGATGAACTCCGCCACCTCGCCTTCCAGCGCGTCCACGTTCGGCCCCAGGATGAAATGTGCGGACGCGAGTATCTCAGAGAGTTTTGCGTCTATCTCGTCCTTTATCTCCGCATATTGCGCCACGAGGTCCACCATGGGAATCTTCACCTTGGCATGCTCCTTTTTATTTCTTCCTGCACGCGCATGGCCACCTTCAGGGCCTCCCGGCCCTCGTGGCCCGAGACCAGCGGCTTGCTCCTGTCCGCCACGCACTCTAGGAAGGCCTCCAGCTCAGCCCTGAGCGGCTCGTCTTTTTTGACCTTGACCTTGCCGCCGACTATCTCCGGCCTGCCTTCCGGGTCTTTTTTATTCGGGATGCGGTGATATGCGTATATCTCCTGGTCCTGGTAGTTAAGCGATATGTAGGTATCCGGCTGGAAGAGTCTTATCTTACGCTCTTTCTTGATCGAAATCCTGCTCGACGTGATATTGGCCACACAGCCGGAGTCGAACTCCATCCTCGCGTTTGCGATGTCCACGTTCTTCGAGATTACGGGTATGCCTACCGCATGTATTTCCCTGACCGGCGAGCGGACGAGGCTCAGGATGATGTCTATGTCGTGTATCATGAGGTCCAGCACGACGTCCACGTCCGTGCTCCTGTCCGGGAACGGCGAGAGGCGGTTGCACTCTATGAACTTAGGGACCGTGGTAAGCTCGACCATCTTCCGGACGGCCGAATTGAACCGCTCCAGGTGCCCCACCTGGAAGACGCATCCCTTTTCCTCCGCAAGGGCGACGAGTACATCGGCCTCCTCGACCGTAACCGTCACCGGCTTCTCCACGAGCACGTCGATTCCGGCCCGGAGGAACGCCCCGGCTATCCGGCAATGGTCCACGGTCGGCACGGCAATGGAGACGGCCCTGACCTTGCCTATCAGCTCCTCGTATGAACCGTAGGCGATGGTCTTTGCGCTCCCGGCGACGTCTTTGGCCCGGCCCAGGTCAACGTCGGCGACGCCCACGAGGTTCGCGCCCGGGAGGTCCGAGAATATCCTCGCGTGGTGCCTGCCCAGGTAGCCTACTCCAACGACCCCTACGTCTATTTTTTCCATTCTGTCGCCCGTATCAAATCCCGACTATTGATATCCTGGAGCCGTCGGCCCCTGCGATAATCGCGTCCTTCTCGAGCATCAGCGTCCTGCCCGATTCCACGGCCAGTACCCTCGCATGCGCGTCCCTCATGGCTTCCAGAGTCCGAAGTCCGACGACCGGCACGTCGAACCGCATGTCGTGGTCGTTGCTGCTGGCCTTGACGATTACTATGCCGCCCCGGCCCAGCTCGCCCGCCCTCCGGATACAGTTGTCCGTGCCCTCGATGGCCTCGACCGCCACGACGGAGAGGTCCTTCACGGCCACGCTCTGGCCGATGTCGTATCCGGCTATCACCTTCGCCATCCTGTACCCGAAATTGATATCAGCCGCCTCGGAAGCGGTGGGCTTCGACTTCGTCATCACGCCCTTGGTCGCCAGGTACGGCCCCATGTAGAGCGTCGAGTCCTTAATCTCAATCCCGTTTTTTTCCAGCTCATCGGCCACGGCCTTTAAAATCGTGTCGCCCCGCTTGTCCGGGAGCCTCGCCCAGAGTCTGGCCGCGGTCAGGTCGAGCTTGAAGATGTCCGTGGTGTACATCCTTCGTTTCACCACCTGTCCGGCCATCACCGCATTCGTGACGCCTTCTCTCTGGAATGTCTTTATCAGCTTGCCTAACTGCGTGATGCTGAGCCAGAAGACCTTCGATGCGATGCCTTCTATCGCCCTGTCGGCCTCTTCCTCCAGTGCGGCGGCTATCACCTCAATGCCGTCCCGGCGCGCATTTTCGGCCAAAATTAAGGGGAACTTGCCGTTCCCCGCTATTATTCCAAGTTTCTCCGCCACCGCCGCCTACCTCACAACGCCGCGCTCGGATTTATCGATAAACTCAAGGAGGCGCTTCACCTCGGGCGTGAGCGGCATCTCCGCCTCGACCTTACCCTTGGCCTCCTTGAACGTGATGCCGCTCCTGAAGATTATCCGGTACGCCTTCTTGAGAGAGGATATGGACTCGTCGGAGAAGCCCTTGCGGCTTAAGCCTATCAGGTTCAGCCCGCGGAGCTCCGCACGGTTGCCCGTCGCGTTTGTATAAGGCGGCACGTCCTGCGGCACCGCCGAACCCCCGCCTATCATGGAGTATTCGCCTATCCTGATGAACTGGTGAAGGACCGTGCCCCCGCCGATTATCGCATGCTTGTCTATGTGCACATGCCCGCCCATCTGCACCGCGTTCGCGATTATCACGCTGTCGCCGATCTGGCAGTCGTGCGCGACGTGAGCGAAGCACATGATGAAGCAGTCGTCTCCTATCCTCGTGATACCGCCGCCGCCCTTCGTCCCGCGGTTGAGCGTCACGAACTCGCGGATGCGGTTCCTGTTCCCTATCACGAGCTTCGTGACCTCGCCCTGGAACTTAAGGTCCTGCGGTATCTCCCCTATCGAGGCGAACTGGTATATATTATTGTCTTCTCCAATTTCGACGAAGGGCTTTATCACCGCATGCGCGCCTATCACCGTGCCCTTGCCGATCGTAACCTGGTCTTCTATTATTGCGTACGGTCCGACGCTCACTCCGTCGGCAAGTATTGCCCCTTTATGCACTATGGCCGTGGGATGTATGCTCAAGTGTCTCTCCGCCTTATTCCTTTGTGGTCATGGCCATGAACTCGGCTTCGCAGACGACCTTCCCGTCGACCTTGGCCTCTCCCTTGAACTTGAAAACCTTGCCCCGGCTCTGAAGGGCCTCTATCTCGAAGACCAGCTGGTCGCCCGGGATGACGGGCTTCCTGAACTTGGCCTTCTCTATGCTCATGAAATAGACCATGTTGTCTTCGGTGTTATTCGTGGACTTGTATACCAGTATCCCGCCGACCTGCGCCATGGCCTCGACGATGAGCACGCCAGGCATTATCGGCCTGCCCGGGAAATGCCCCTGGAAAAACGGCTCGTCGATTGTCACGTTCTTGATGGCGACAATCCTCTTGCCGGGGTCGAGCTCCAGCACCCTGTCCACGAACAGGAAGGGGTAACGGTGTGGCAATACCTTTTGGATCTCCAAGATATCGAGCATCTACTCTCCTTCCTTTTCCGTTTCCTTTTCCTTTTCCAGTCGTTCGAGTTTCTTTGTTATCTCGTTTAGCTGCTTTCTCATCTCCGGCAGCCTGCGCATTACAGCCTGTATCTTGAGGAACTCCCTGTGCGGGAGAGCCGGCGACCCGGTATAGGCCTCCCAGGGTTCGAGGTCGTTCATCACGCCGGACTGCGCCCCGACCTTCACGCCGTCTCCGATATGGAGATGCCCCACGAGCCCGACCTGGCCCGCGAGCACGACGTGGTGCCCGAGTTCCGTGCTGCCCGAGATGCCGACCTGGGCGACTAAGATGGAGTCTTCGCCCACGACCACGTTGTGGGCAATCATCACCAGGTTGTCTATCTTGGTCCCTCTTTTTATAACGGTGTCGCCCAGGGCTCCCCTGTCAATGGTGACGTTCGAGCCTATCTCGACGTCGTCTTCGATGACCACGCCGCCTATCTGCGGTATCTTATAATGCCTGCCGTCTTCAGTAGCATACCCGAAGCCGTCCCCGCCGATGACGCTCCCGCCGTGTATCGTCACACGGTCCCCTATTATGACCTTATCCCGCACCACGACATTAGGGTAAAGGATACATCCGGAGCCGATGACGGAACCTTCGCCGACGAAGACGCCGGGATAGATTACCGTATTACCCGCTATACGGGCGCCTCCGCGTATGTATGCGCCGGGGAATACCGTCACCCCGTCCGCAATCTCGGCCCCCGGCTCGATTTGCGCGCCCGCCATTACTACTCCGGGATATTTCTTGGCGGGGGAAAACGCCGTAAGTATTTTTGCAAAGACGAAATAAGGGTTCTTCGCCCTTATGGCCGCCCTGCCGCCGACATCCACGCCGGGCGCGGCGATGACCGCCGCCGCCTTCGTGGCATGGAGCTCTTTCAGGTACTTAGGGTTCGCCAGGAAGGTTATGTCGCCCGGTCCGGCTTCCCTTATGCCTGAGACGCCCTTTATGTTTATGGAGCCGTCGCCTTCGAGCTCTCCGCCGGAGAGCTCCGCGAGCTCACGGAGTGTCTTCTCCATTACTTCCTTGTCTCGTCGTAAGCCTTGATTACCCTGTCGGTAACATCTACCGCCTCGGGGGCGTAGAGCACGACCGACCGCTCGAGGATGAGGGTATATCCCTCCTCTTTGCCGAACTTGCCGATTACCGCCTGGACCTCGTCGTACATCTGCTTGGCTACCTCGCCCTTCTTCCTGTTCTTTGCCTGGTACTATCTCGGCGGCGAGCTCGGCAACCTGGGTGTCGGCCTGCGAAGCCGCCAGAATTTTCACCGCATGCTCGAAGCCGCCGCCGTGAATCCGCACGATGGCGAAGCGCAGTATCAGCTCGGACTCATTTACCAGCAGCGCCGGCAATACGGCGAAGCCATTCAACGATTCCGCCGCGCCATCGCCATCGACCACACGCAAACCGACGCCCATTTTCAGTTGGGCCGCATTGCCCGCCAGCAAGGGCGGCTCAAAGACGCCCTGGCGCACTTTCAGACGGTGGTCGACCAAGACGAGTACCACAGCCAAAGCGAGGTGCTGCGCGAGTTAGGCGGCATTTACCTCTCCGTCCACCAGTACCAAGATGCGCGCAATGAGCTGGCGCGGTATGTCGAGCGATGGCCCTACGATCCCGAAGGCCTGTGCTACTACGGCCAGGCGCTAGAGGGATCGGGCGACACCGCCGCGGCCCGTGAGATGTACGCGCGCGCTGTAGAATCCGCCCGCTCGGCGCCGCGCTATCTCCGCCGATCCACCGCCCGTTGGAGCCGCCTGGCTCAGAAGCAGATCCACAGCCTGGCGGAACGATAAAATGGTTGGTCGATGCCCGGAGATACGACAGTCGGCCTTCGCCAACTC
>JBEKYB010000130.1:0-5668 GCA_049511435.1 Nitrospirota bacterium
CCTGCTTTTCGTCAAAGGGCGGTATCGGGCGCACGACGACAGCAGTCAACCTGGCGGTCAGCCTGCACAATATCAGCGAGAAGCCGGTGGTGCTGGTCGACCTCGACTTAGAAGGCGGCGATGACGCCATGTTCCTGAACCTGAGACCGCAGTACAGCATCTCCGACGTCACGACAAACATCGCAAGGGTCGACCAGACATTCCTGAACGGCGTGCTCTCGAAGCACCGTTCGGGGATTTACCTGCTTGCGGAGCCGCAGAACATAGAGGAGGTCGAGACGATAACTCCAGGGCAGGTGCGTGACGTACTGGAAGCCCTCAGGAACATATTCGCCTATGTGGTCGTGGACACGGGCATCGGATACAGCGAGCGGAACCTCGCGGCCTTCGACATCTCGGACCTGACTCTGCTGATAGGCATACTCAGCCTGCCGTCGCTGCACAACGTGCAGAAGGCTCTGGCCGTGTTTAACCGCCTGGGCTACGACATGGACAAGGTGAAGTTCATAGTGAACCGCTATGTCAGGAAGGGCGAGATATCCATTTCAGACGCGGAGAGGACACTAGGCTGCAAGGTCTTCAAGCACCTCCCGAACGATTTCAACGGGGTTATTACCTCAATAAACAGAGGACTGCCGCTGACACTCATGGCGCCGAAGTCCGAAATCAGCCGCAGCTTCAACGAACTGGCGGCCGAGACCCAGGACTTACTGGGCGAGACGGTAAAAGGCGAGACGGTAATGGCAATGCACGCCGCGGCGTGAGACAGGAGAATATATGGCGCTAAGGGACAGGATACTCGGGAAGGCGGTAGAACAGGACGCCGCTGAAGATAGCCTGCAACACAGGGATTCCGATTCCTACCAGCAGTTGAAGTCCAGGATACACCGCCACCTCATCGAGAGGCTTGACCTGGTGAATCTCGATATGGTCGGGCGGAACAAGCTCAGGAATGAAATCGGTTCCATCCTGGCCGATATAATAACAAAGCAGAACGTGCCGCTTAACCAGACCGACCGCGAGCGGCTGATAATAGACGTGCAGCATGAGACTTTCGGCCTTGGCCCCCTTGAGCCATTGCTGGCCGACCCGGACATAGCCGACATACTCGTGAATAACTCGCGGGAGGTATACGTAGAGAAGTTCGGCAAGCTGCAGAAGGTGGACGTAGTTTTCAGAGACGATGCGCACCTGATGCAGATAATCGACCGGATAGTATCGAAAGTAGGCCGAAGGGTAGACGAATCTTCGCCTATGGTGGACGCGAGGCTCCCGGACGGCTCCCGCATAAACGCAATCATCCCTCCCCTGGCGCTAGACGGGCCGGCGCTCTCCATCAGGCGGTTCGGCGTCGACCCGCTCCGCATGGACGACGTCCTGGCTAAGGAGACCCTCACGCCGAACATGGTGAAGCTGCTGAAAGGCGCGATAAAGGCGAGGCTGAACATCCTCATCTCAGGCGGCACAGGCACCGGTAAAACGACGATGCTGAACATCCTCTCGGAGTACGTGCCCAACGACGAGCGTATCATAACCATTGAGGATTCCGCCGAGCTGCAGCTCAAGCAGGAACATGTGGTCAGACTCGAGACCAGGCCGCCAAATATCGAAGGGACCGGCATGATAACGCAGAGGGAGCTGGTAAGGAACTGCCTCAGGATGAGGCCGGACAGGATAATCCTGGGCGAGGTCCGCGGAGGCGAGGCCTTAGACATGCTCCAGGCGATGAACACCGGTCATGACGGTTCGCTTTGTACAATCCACGCCAACTCCCCCCGGGACGCGCTGGCCAGGCTCGAGACTATGGTGCTGATGTCCGGGATGGACTTGCCGGAGCGCGCGATAAAAGAGCATGTAGCCGCCGCCATCAACATAGTGATCCAGTTGGCGAGGCTCTCCGACGGCACAAGGAAAGTCGTCAAACTCTCCGAGATAACCGGCATGGAGGGCAGCGTTATCGTAATGCAGGACATATTCATCTTCGAGAAAAAGGGCGTCAGCGACGAAGGAAAAGTCATAGGCCGGTTCATGCCTACGGGCGTCCGGCCTCAGTTTGCCGATAAACTGCGCGTTTCCGGCGTGGAGCTCCCGCCGGATATGTTTGAGCTACCCTAAGGAGAAACCATGCACATCCTGCTCATAACGTCAGCCGCTTTCGTTATGGTGCTGCTTGTTTTTTACGGCCTCTTCCTCGTCCTCACGGCCCCGGAGAGGTCTGTCAAAAGCGACGTGAGGCGCAGGCTTCAGACCATAGCGATGCGGCAGTCTTCGGAAGAGGTCATGTCCCCTATCCTGAAATCCGAAATAATGAGCGCCATACCCGCCGTTAACCGAATACTTTACGGCCTGCCACTGGCCGCAAGGGTGGAAAGACTGCTCGAACAGGCCGACGTTAAAGTTAAGGTAGAAACTTTTTTCCTCCTGGACCTGGCGCTCTTGGCGCTCGGCTTGCTCATCGGACTGGTCATGAACCGGGGCCTGCCGGTCGCCCTGCTGGCAGCTTTAATCTCGGCATCAACGCCTTTCGTGTACCTTTCCCGGAAGAGGCATGAGCGCATCAGGAAGTTCACGGCGCTGTTCCCGGACGCGCTCGACATGATTGGCCGCTCGCTCAGGGCCGGACACTCTTTCCTGCGTGCAATGCAGATAGTCTCTACGGAGACGCCGGAACCGGTCTCCAAGCTCTTCCGGATGGCATATGACGAGCAGGCGCTAGGTCTGCCGCTGGCTGAGTCACTCAATAATATGACCAACAGGATAAGCAGCATAGACCTGAATTTCTTCGTCACGGCGGTTAATATCCACCGCGAGTCCGGCGGCAACCTGGCGGAGATATTGGAGAAGCTCGGGATAACGATCAGGGAGAGGTTCAAAGTGATAGGCCAGCTCGCTATATATACCGCGCAGGGGAGGATGTCCGGGATAATCCTGTCTATCCTGCCCTTGGCGCTTGCGACCGTCCTGTGGCTTATAAACCCGGACTACCTCAAGGTGCTCTTAAAGAACCGGATAGGCATGTACATGGTCGTGGGCGCGGCACTTCTCCAGATTACGGGCGCGCTGGTCATCAAGAAGATAATACACATAAAGATATAAGGATGGAGGCGCGATGTCACCGCTCGCAATAATCGTGGGAGGAACTTTCCTTGTAGTGGGGCTTGTAAGCCTTGTTCTGCTCTCTCTGGTTACGTCCCGGAAGGGCGTGGTGCTCGAGAGGCTCGACGACCTGCGGAAAGGCAACAGCCGCGAGGCCGAGGGACTGGACATATCGAGAAGGGAGGAGCCTGCATGGCAAAAGGCCGCATTGGCAATCAGCTCCGCCGTCCCGCTTTCTGAAAAAAACAAGTACAGGTACAGGATTAACCTGGCCCACGCCGGGTTTCGGAAGAGTTCGGCGCTGGAAGTATTCATCGGCATAAAGCTGCTCCTCTCATTCGGATTCGGCGCGGTAAGTTTCATATACCTCCTTGCCGCCGGGCGCGAATTCAGGATCGCGCTTGCGATGGGCATCATCTCGTTTATCATCGGGCTCCTGCTCCCGAACCTGTGGCTTAACGGCAAGGTGAAGAAAAGGAAAACGGAAATATTCCATACCCTGCCCGACGTGCTCGACCTGCTTACCGTCTGTGTGGAGGCGGGGCTGGGGCTGGACGCGGCGATAATCAAGATCAGTGAGGAGAAGGAGTTCACCAAGCAGCACTTGGCGAAGGAGTTCAGGATAGTCAGCCAGGAGATTCGGGCTGGGAAACCGCGCGTTGAAGCCCTTAAGGACCTCGGGGAGAGAACGGGGGTCGACGATATAAAGGCGCTGGTAGCGCTCCTTGTCCAGACCGAGAAACTCGGCGCAAGCCTCTCGCGCTCGCTAAGGGTCCACTCCGACTCGCTCAGGACCAAGAGGAGACAGATAGCGGAGGAGGCGGCGGCAAAGACGTCGGTAAAACTCATTTTTCCGCTGGCGTTCTTCATTTTCCCCGCGCTCCTGGTAGTCCTGCTCGGCCCGGCGGTGATCAGCATATTCAGTACGGTACTGGCACAGGGAAAATAGATGCCCTCTAAAATTACGAATAAGACGGCGAACAAACTCATCGCCTCCAATGTCCGGATCGCGAAGTCCCTGCCCCAACGGATGAAGGGGCTCCTCGGAAAAGATTCTCTGCCCCCGGACGAGGGACTCCTGATATCGCCGTGCTCCTCTATCCATACCGTCGGGATGAGGTTCCCGATAGACGTTATCTTCTATGACCGTACCATGAGGGCGCTAGCGGTTGTAAAGGGGTTGAAACCTTACAGGATTACCTGCTGGCACCCGCGTGCCAGGGGCGTGATAGAGCTTCCTGCGGGAACCCTGTCAAGAGCGCCCGTGGAGCCGGGCGATGAGCTGGTCATCGAATAGGCGCATCCGAAGGCACCAAGGGGCCCTCTGCGGACGGCGCTGGTACTCGGGCTTTATTTTTCTTTCCCTGACGGTGCATGCCATGGGCCTGGCCGCGGTTATATTCATCCCCCAGCTATCCTTCCAGCAGATGTTGGAGCGGAAGCAGGATTTAATGTACGTGAGCGTCCAGCAGGAGGACGGCTTGACTCAGGCGCGACAGGTTATTCCTGAAGCCGCCTCACCTGCGCCCCGGCAAATTAAAGAAAATGATGATCCGGACATCCCCCGAACTGAAAATCATAAGACACCTCCGGCAGACGAAGCGGCCGAGCCTGAAGAGACAGTAAACGCCGCCTCTGCGCTGACGGCAAGGGATGATCCGGCGCCTGCCGCCCTCACCGAAAAAACCGATTCTCCCGATGTGACGATGGCCGCAATTGCGGTGAAAGATAAACCCGGGCCGGAGAGTCCCGCCGGTGCCGAAGTCACGGCGGGCAACAAAAGAAACATGGCGGCAATGAACAACCCGCCCCTGCCGGAAACGACGGCAGGCGAAATCCATAAGGCTTTTGGCAGTTACACCTCCAGGGGACTTAGCACCTCTGGCCGGGATGTTACCGCCCCGCACCGCGCATCCACCGGACCGGCGCCGCGGCCGTCTATAGCCGATGCGGGAAAGCTGGCGGGACTGGGCAAAATACCGGGACTGGCAGGCGGCGGTGAACTGCCTAAAGGAACCGGTTCTTTTGGCACGGTCGAAAAAAGCGCCGGGACCAAAGCCGCCGTCCTTTTAGCAGATCGGGGTGCTTTAGATGTCAAAGGAGGCGGGAATGTTCATGCCGCAAAAACGAGCGGCAGTCTATACGGCGCCGGCGGACTCGCCAGTCCGGCCGTCGCGCCCGTTTCGTTCAACCCTGGCGCCATTGCCGGAACGGCCGAAAAAGGCATTGCGGTCTCCGGCGGGAAGGCGGTCGGATATCCGGCACGTACGGGCGTGGAATCCCCGGACGGAGGGTCGATTGCCGGAAGGAAGGCCGAGTTAAAGCCTTCAGGAGAATGCCGCATAATATTCTTAAGCCCGACTAACGGACAAGTACTGGATGCATACAAGGCAAGAGGCTTTATAATACGGGGTACCGTCCAGGGAATCTGCAACACCGCCTCCGCCGTACGACTCTCCCTGAACGGAAAAGATATTACTCTGGACGTGAATAAAGGGAACTTTACCGCCGGCTTTGACGCCGCGCATGAGGAAAATACCATGTATGCCGAAGCGTCGGACATCTTCGGAAA
>JBEKYB010000131.1:0-5634 GCA_049511435.1 Nitrospirota bacterium
CTATCCTCATCGCGTCACGCCTCTGAGACATCGGCCTCTGGCCGAGCACCTCGCCCGAGACGATGAAGTCCGCGCCCAGCTCAGGCATGAGCGCCTTCGCCTTCCTCATCATGAATATCTTGCAGTCCAGGCACGGGTTGAAATTCCTGCCGTAGCCGTACCTGGGGTTCCTTATCATCTCGATGAACTCCCTGGAGGCGTCAATCAGCTTGACGTTTATGCCGTATTTCCGAAGGAACTCTTTGGAGGCCTCGTCTTCTCGTCCTTTGTATTTATAGTTGAAAAACGGCGTGATGAACTGGATTGCCAGGACCTCTACGCTCTGGTCCATCACCACCCTCGCCGCAAGCATGCTGTCAAGCCCGCCTGAAAAAAGGGCCAATGCCTTACTCATACCAACCTCCCGTTGCAAAGACCTTACGCAGTTTCTTTAACTTTTACAATTTACCTATATATGGAATTAATAAAAGAATACTTAAGAAATAAATTACAAAATAAAACAAATATAACATATATAATTTAATTATTTTTTTCCTGTTTTTTTTGTATAGAAGAAATACCGTTATGAAAATAGTTAGGAAGAAAATAATTGCGGACATTGGCAGGAATGGGTCACTTAATATAACAAATATGTTGCCCTTAAGTATATGCATCATAACAAAAAGCAAGTCCAAAAGAACTACTAAAGATACCACAATATATAAACCGATAAAAATCGAACATATTTTTAATAATCTATTCATTCCATGCCCTGCTCCCTCACCACCCTCGCCGCGAGCATGCTGTCAAGCCCGCCTGAAAAAAGGGCCAATGCCTTGCTCATGCCAACCTCCCGTTGCAATGACCGTCCGTTACTTCGTCAATCCTGAGGGCTGCCGGGGCGCCCGGCTTCAGCCCGGCCCCGTCGAACCGGACGCGGATATAGTTGTCCGAGAGGCCGGAGTATACGCCGCTTTTGTCCTCGGCTACTACGGTTATGGTGCTCCCGACAAAGTCCTGCATGAATTTCAGCCTCTTGAGTCTGCCCAGTTCCCTGAGCCTGAGGCTGCGCTCCCGCTTCACGTCCACGCGCACCGGGTCGCCCAGGGAATATGCCCGGGTCCCGGGCCGCGGAGAGTACGGGAATACGTGCAGGTAGTTAATCGGCGAATCCTGGACCAGCCTGAACGTGTCGTCGAAGCCCTTGTCGTCCTCGACCGGGTAGCCGACTATCACGTCCGCTCCTATGCACGCCCCGGGCGCGGCATCATGTATCCTGCTAATCGTCCTGAAATATTCTTCGGCTGTGTAGCCCCTGCCCATGGACTCGAGCACGCGGTCGCATCCGCTCTGGAGCGGGAGGTGGAAATGCCGGCAGAGCTTCGGCGAGCCGATAAGCCCGATAAGTCCCTCGTCCAGCTCCATCGGCTCTATTGAGCTGAGCCTCAGCCTCCCTAGTCCCGGCCTCTCCAATAGCCTCTCCACGAGTCCTGAAATGCGGGGCGAGCCCGCGAGGTCGCGTCCGTAGAGGCCCAGGTGCACACCTGTTAGGACTATCTCGAAGTAACCTTTTTCGATGAGCCGGTCGGCGTTCTCGATTACGTCGTCTAGCCGGGCGCTCCTGGAGCGGCCGCGCGCGTAAGGGACGATGCAGTAGCTGCAAAACGAGTCGCAGCCCTCCTGCGCCTTAAGGAAGGCCCTCGAACGTCCTCCGACCGCCTGGGCTTGCGCTCCGCCGGGCGCGACTGACCGCGCCTCTGAATTACACGCAGGGGTTTTGTCCGGCAATATCATTCCGGCGATGCTTTCTTTTTTATCGTTGCCGACAACGATATCGACGCCCGGTATTTCCATTATCGCTTCAGGATTAGTCTCAGCGTAGCAGCCCGCGACGACCACCAGCCCGCCGCCGCGCTTTTCCCGCACCGCCCGGCGTATCTCGGCCCGGCACTGCTGGTCGCTCTTGCCTGTGACGGTGCAGGTGAATATCACCTGGACATCCGCGCCGGGGCCGTCCGACACCTCCGCGCCCATGCCTGATAGGCTTTCTTTCAGGTGGTTCGCGTCGAACTGGTTTATCTTGCAGCCGAGGCTTTTGATATTAATTTTCATAAGATTTTGCTTTATTACCGGGACTACTTATTGTGCTGTTTACCGTGGCAAGCGGGGCACACGGATATCAGCCAATCAATCGGTTCTCGACCGATATTCCGTGCGTATCGCTTGTGGTGTACTTGTGACGCTGGCGCTCCGCAATAGACGCATCTCCGTCCATCCCTTTTGAGAACCAGCGACCGTTTTTGTTCCCAGGCATCCGACTTCAGGTAATCGTCATGGTAGTATGTCTTTTGGCGCTCGCGCTGCCTCTTAAATAACCACCGTTCCGCAACCAACTTAATGCTTATGATTACTCCCACCAGAATTACTAAAGGCGGAAGTGTGCTTAACATTTTTATAATTATTGCAAATATACTTAACAAAAGAAGCAGAATAATACTTGCGAGGATGAGCTTCTTGTGTTTTAAAAAATATTTAAATAGCCTAATTTCTATTGATCCGGCAGTCAGAGAAATAGGCCGGCTGCTAGATTCCGGTGAGGCATTATTAATTGCATCGCGCTCATTTTCTTGTTCACTTGTTTTTTTTCGGGTTTGAACTTCGAGATATTTTGAAATATAAATACCACATTTAGGGCATTCGTCCCCCAACAAGTTTTCATTGCTGCATTTAGGACAACCCATAAGAAGTCCCTGACAGTTTTAGGAACAACAGCTGCCAATGCCTGTCAACACTGGCACGAGGCCAATATCTCCCCCATCAGCGAATGTTTTTTCCCTTCGGTTATTTTTACGTGAACCAGTTTCCCGACCAGCGCGATGTCGCCCTCGAAGTTGACTATCTTGCCGCCGCGGCTCTTTCCGGTTAGCCTGCCCGAGTCTCCGGACTTGTCCGGCCCCTCGACGAGCACCTCCTCGATTCGGCCCACGCGCGCAAGGTTCTTCTCAAGCGTTATCCTGTTCTGAAGCGCGATGACCCGCTCAAGCCTCGCCGACTTTACCTCTTCGGGGATGTGGCCCTTCATCCTGAGCGCGGCGGTGTTCGGCCTCTTCGAGTATTTGAAGGAGAATATGCCGTCGTACCGGATATCCTCGAGCGCCCGGACCGTGCGTTCGAAGTCTTCCTCCGTCTCGCCGGGGAACCCGACGATTATGTCCGTCGAGAGGGCGATATCCGGCACCGCTTCCCTCAGTGCGTTTAGCTTCTCCATGTACGACCCGAAGGTATATTTACGGTTCATGGCGGCGAGCACACTGTCGGAGGCGGACTGGAGCGGGAGGTGCATGCCCTCGCATACCTTCGGGAGAGTAGACATGGCGAGCACCAGCGAGCCTGAGAGGTCTTTGGGATGCGACGTGACGAAGCGTATGCGCAGAAGACCGTCTATGTCGCCCAGCATCCCGAGGAGCGCGGGGAAGTCGCATGAATCAGCGCCCTCAAGGCCTGCGCCGTAGGAGTTCACGTTCTGGCCGAGCAGCGTCACCTCGCGGCAGCCGCCTGCGACCAGGCCCATAATCTCGCTTACAATGTCCGACGGCTTCCGGCTCTTCTCGCGGCCCCGGACGTAAGGGACGACGCAGTAACTGCAGAAGTTATCGCAGCCGTACATGATATTCACAAAGGAAGAGACTACGCCGTTCCTGGCGGCGGGGAAGGGCCGGTGCTCGTACCCTTCGTCGAAGTCCGTCAGAACCGGCCTCTTTGCGGCTTCGTCCAGCAGGGCCGGAAGCCTGTCCATGTTCTGGTTCCCGAGGATTATATCGACGAAGGGGGCGCGCCTCAAGATACGTTTGCCCTCCTGCTGCGCAATGCATCCGGAGACTGCGATAAGGAGGGCGGGGTTGTCTTTCTTGAGCTGACGGAGCTTGCCGGCCTCGCTGTAGAATTTCTGCTCGGCCTTCTCCCTGATGCTGCAGGTGTTCAGGATTATCAGGTCTGCGTCCTCGGCCTCACCGGCCAATTCAAGGCCGTTTTTAATGAGCACGCCGGACATCTTCTCGGAGTCGTGCTCGTTCATCTGGCAGCCGAAGGTCAGTATCTTGAAACTTCTCATGGGTGGGTCAGCCTAAGAGGTCCCTCGTCCTGTCGAGGAGGTCCTGCGGGCTGAACGGCTTGGTTATATATTCGTCCACGCCGACCTCGAGGCCCTTTATCTTGTCCGACTCCTGCCCCTTTGCGGTGAGCATTATTATTATGATGTCCCTGGTGGCCGGGTCGTTTTTGAGCTGCGCGCAGACCTCGTAGCCGTTTAGGCCGGGCATCATTATGTCGAGGAATATCAGGGCGGGCCTTTGCTCCCTGGCTATGCTGAGCGCGTCGGTACCGTTGAGGGCGGTCAGCACCTGGTAACCGGCGGATTCCAGCTTATATTTCACTATCCGCAGTATGTGCATTTCGTCGTCGACGACCAGTATCTTTTTGGCTGGCATGGAACCCTCCGGTCTATTTAAGGACTACACGCACTTTCTCGCCCCTCTTGAGTCCGAGGGTCTTCCTGGCATCGCCCTGGTTGATGAATATCTCGATGAAACCGTTGCCGTTAACCACGGCGCCCGGATTTCCTTTTTCGCCGGAGGCGTAGAAAGCCGATACCCCTTCGACGACCGTGCCGCCTGCGCTTATCCTGGCGTCCCTGGCGCTATTTATGTCTCCCATATCGCTTATGGAAATGTTGGTTATGCAGTTCCCGAACTTGTCTATATAGACTACCTCGCCCGAGATCTCCTTATCGCTCCCCCTGCTGGGCACGGGTATGTTGAAACGCACGAAGTCGGTTATCTCATCCCCGAACTTGTCGACCGGCACGCCCCTCGACAGCCAGGCCGCGGCCGGGGCGAATATGTCGCGCGCGTCGAAGGTCGAGCCTGTCGTCGGGAGGAAGTAATGCCCGGCCGTCAGGTGCAGCACGCGCGAGAAGCCGGGGTCGTTGTATATGAACGAGAGCACGCCGTTGTCGGGCGCGATGAAATAGTGCTTGTCGGTCATCGCAAGTATCGGTCTCCTGGTGCTCCCAACGCCGGGGTCCACGACGACCACGTGTATCGTGAACTGCGGGAAATAGCGGTACGCAGCGTCTATGATATAGGCCGCGCCCCAGATGTCGTGGGACGCGATCTCGTGCGAGATGTCCACTAATTTTGCGTCGGGGTTTATCCCGAGGATAACCCCTTTCATCCCGCCCGAGAAGTAGTCGCGGCTCCCGAAGTCGGTGGTCAGGGTGATTATGTTTTTCTGGAGGCCCATTTTATTTGGTTTTACCCCCTTCGCCCCGGTGCGCCCCGCCGATGTCCATGTAGCGTTCGTACTGGAAGTTGGGGCTGTTGTATTCGTCATGGCACGAGAGGCAGACCTGCTCGCTGACACTCCGGGCAATGCCCGAAGCGGCCGCTTTTTCGCCGGTCGTCTCGGATTTTACATGGGACGCGCCGCTTCCGTGGCAGCCCTCGCAGGTCACGTCCTTAAGCCTCCTGCCGGACAAGTCGCTCCGCTGGCCGTAGCCCGCCATGTACCCGTATCCGGTGACATGGCACGGGACGCATTCCGGGTCGTACTGGTCACCTGTCCGAACCAGTGCGGCGAACGCCCTGGCATGGCCGG
>JBEKYB010000132.1:0-5631 GCA_049511435.1 Nitrospirota bacterium
CAGGTCGGCCAGGAATACGAATGCCCCCTTCATGATACCCACTAAGATGAGGTCCTTGTCGTTTTTGTAGTCTGCGGTGATTTTTTCGCCCAGTTCCTGTACCCTTTTCTGTATCTCCGCCCTGGTGAATAGCAGCTTGCCGTAAGTAGTAGCCATCTCAATGTCCTCCATTTTGCCGGGAGTATTATGTTGCCTTATGGAACCTGACCAAAAGGGGCTTTTTTGTGCCCTCGCCTGCGGAAAACCGCCTGTCCACCCTGTATCCCATGACCCAGGCGATCTGGCCTTCGCAGTCGAGGAGCGGCGTACCGGCCCGCTCGCTCCTTGGGAGTTTTTCGTCGATAAAGTATTTTTTCAGCTTCTTTTTGCCTTCCATGCCGACGGGGAAGAAGAAATCGCCGGGCCTCCTGTTCCGCACCACCAGCCTGCCCCGCATCTTCTCCAGGTCAAAAACGGCTGTCGCCGTGCCGGTATCAGCGCCCTTTACGCCATCGGCGGTGGCCTCTACCTCGATACCCAACTCGGGTATGGAAACGCTGCCCGGCACCGGCAGCACTTCCTCGAACTTCAGCCCTTCACCCCGGTTATCCCTCAGGAATACAAGCATATTGCCGTAGCTCCTCTCCACCCTGACCCCGCCCGGGAGGTCATAGCCTCGGCCGGTAGCGCACTCTACGGCACTGTGCGCAGCGTCTATCAGATGTGCGTAGCCTATGCCCAGCAGGTCGCCCTTGACCGCGCAAATCGCGTGCCTCATCACCCGCCGTTTTATGGCTTCCGGGAGGTCTTTAAAAAGCTCTATATTCAGGGATACTGCGCCTTCATTAGAGGCCACCAGGCCCGGCAGCAGGTCCGCGACATACCGGTCGAGGAACTCGTCCTCGGCGCGCATGATTTCGGCACAGTGGCCAAGGGTCTCCACGATATTAGGGTTGTATTCCTTGAGCATTGGCATGAGCCTCAGCCTTACCGAGTTCCTCAGGTAGTCCGGCCGGAGGTTGGTGGGGTCGGTGACGTATTTTATGCCATTATCGTCAAGGTATTCGATGACCAATTTACGCGTGGCGTAAATCAGGGGCCTGACGACCTTGTCCCGAACCGGCGGGATGGATGCCAGCCCGCGTGCGCCCGAGCCCCTTATCTCGCGCATAATGTAGGTCTCGGCCTGGTCATCCGCGGTATGCCCAACGGCAATGCGGTCGGCTTTTAGCCCGGCGGCCGCCCTGTACAGGAATTCATACCGGGCATCCCTTGCGGCCGATTGTTTGTTGGCGGGTCGAATTTTCAGCGCTGTTTTGAGGTCGGCTCTCTCGGTAACGAAAGGAAACCCGTGCTTTTCGGCCATTTTTGCCACGAAAGCGGCCTCGGCGACCGATTCCTCCCTGAAACCGTGGTCCAAATGGGCCACTGCAAGGGAAAGGCCAAATTCGGGGGCAAGCCCGGCCAGGACATGGAGCATCGCCACGGAGTCCGGGCCGCCTGAGACGGCTGCAAGGACCCTCTGGCCTGGGCTCAGCATCCGGTGCCTAAGGACCGCGTCACGGACGTTATCTACAAGACATTTCATACGAAAAACCCTCCCAGGTCCGGTATTGCCGGAGACAGAGAGGGCCCGGATAATGGTGGCGGTGCAGGGACTTGAACCCCGGACACTGCGGATATGAGCCGCATGCTCTAACCAGCTGAGCTACACCGCCTTTTAACATGAGCAGGGTTTGCTAATTTAGCCCAAAAAACTCGGTCTTGTCAAGAGAAAATTAAATAAATAGGGCTGGTTAAGCAACCAACCCTATCTTAAAACGGCGGGCAGGGTACACTCAGGCAGCTTTCTTCGCGCCATGCTCCTTGGCGTATTTTATTGCCTTGTCGATCTCGTCTTTGAACTTGCCGTAGTCATACTGCATGCCGTTGATGTACGCGCTCCAGCCGGCGCTCCCTTTGGCGTAATGCACGGCCTCCTCTATCTCCTCATCCGTGGCCCCATAGGCCCTGGCCATTTCGGTGTGATAGAGGGTGCAGTACCTGCATTTGGTTACCGCGTTGATCCCGAGGCCGATAAGTTCCTTGTATTTATTGGGGATGGTGCTCTCCTCGATCTGTAGTTTCTTGAAAAGCTCCCATTCTTGTTCCAGGGTGTTCTCCGGGATCAGCTTCATGAAGCCGGGCACGAAGCCGAAATAGCTTTCGATGTCCTTATAGACTTCTTCCTTTTTTTTCATAACATCCTCCGTTTTTACAGTAACTTATGTAAAAAGTTTATCAGTAATTCTCTTTATAGTCAAAACCGCGAAGATTCAAAGTTTTAGGCAGTTGACTTGACGTGAAGGAGATTTTAGGAAATAATAGTTAAAAGCCCACATAAGGAGGCCTAATCTGAATCCCATGGAAGCCCTGGAGAAGGAATATCCCCGGAAGAGGGTAGACGCCAGGAGCGTTATCCACGTCACCCCCGTCATGGACGCCCTGCAGAACTTCATAGGATATGCCAAGAACATAAGCCGCTCGGGGATGATGATACATACCTATGCCGCGCTCGAGGAGGGCCGGGAATTCATTATAGAGTTCCGCCTCCCGGAGTCCGACGTAAAGGTTAAATGCCGGGCCAGGATAGTCTGGAGCCGGACGTTCTCTAAAAGCCGCGCCAGCATAAACCGGGGCGGGCTGCTGTTCATGGAAATTGAGCCAGCATTGCAGAAGAGGATAGACCTGTGGATAAGCGCCCAGGGTTAGCGGGATGCCCCGGGATATGACAGGAATATAAAAAAGGGCCGCCATATGGCGGCCCTTTTTTTGCTTGGATAGCCTTAATCCTTTTCCAGAAGTGTCTTGAAGGTGTTATGGTGCTCCTCTTCGTCGGCCAGGATGCCTTCTACCAGTTTCCTGGTGGTGGTGTCTCCCTCCTTGAAGGCGAGGGCTATAATATCCTTGTAAAGGCTTATGGCCCCTTCCTCCGCCTTCTTGTCGAGGCTAAGCATATCGGCCGAGGTGTCGCCTACTTCGATTGGAGTGGGCTTCGTTGTGAGGGTGCCGCCCAGGTAGTCCAGTCTCTCCCCAAGGGCCTCCGCGTGCTTCATCTCGGTAATCGCGAAATCCTTGAATACTCCGCCGACCGATTCCGAGTGCATGCCCCTGATAGTAACGTGCTGCCACATGTACTGGATGCTCACCTGGAGCTCCATTGCTATCGCCTGGTTAAGCTTTTCCATAATTTCCTTGCTTGCCATAAAATCCCCCTTTCTACGTGGTGACGCAGGTGTAAATGATAATTGACAGAAATGCGGCTAACTTCAAATATAGCATGGGGAGCGTAAACCGTCCAGAAAAGGGGGAAAATAAGCAGGCTTACCAGTGAGTTTGCATTAAGATTATAATTTTAGACGGTTTTTACATCATGTGCCGGATTATTTTTCCTTCGACCAGGTAGACGACCATCTCGGCGATATTCGTGGCATGGTCGGCGATTCGCTCCAGGTATTTGGATATGTAGCTTATCCTGATGGCCCTGGAGATTGTATGGGGGTCTTCTATCATGAATGTGAGGAGTTCCCGGAATATCTGGCGGTTTAGCTCGTCCACGAAATCGTCCTTGCCCAATACCTTCCTGGCGAGTTCCGAATCCTTGTTTACGAATGCGTCCAGCGCCTCGCGGAGCATCTGGCTGGCGGCGCCAGCCATCCTCGGTATGTCAATATACGGCTTCAGGACCGGCTCCTCGTTCAGTTCCAGCGCACGCTCCGAGATGTCCACGGCCAAATCGCCCATACGCTCCAGGTCCGTGACGATCTTCATAGCCGTGGTAACGAAACGCAGGTCCCCGGCCTCCGGCTGCCTGAGGGCCAGGAGGCGGATGCACTCCTCGTCTATCTCGACCTCCAGGCGGTTGACCTCGTGGTCCAAGTCGATTACTTCTCTCGCCAGTTCGGAATCCCTCTCAACCAGCGACTTCACGGAGCGGTCCAGCTGGGCCTCTACCAGTGCGCCTATCTGTAGCAGTTTTTCCTTCAGCTTCTGTAGTTCCTTATCAAGGACCTTTACCATTAGCTCTCCTTTATCAGCCGAACCTGCCGGTGACGTAATCCTCGGTCTCTTTGTGGGTCGGGTTTGTGAATATCGTTCCGGTCTCGTCGTACTCGATCAGCTTACCGCTCAGGAAGAAGGCCGTCCTGTCGGACATCCTGGCCGCCTGCTGCATGTTATGCGTTACGACTACTATTGTATACCGCTCCTTTAAGTCTGTAAACAGGTCTTCCATCTTTGCCGTGGAGATAGGGTCGAGCGCGGACGCCGGTTCGTCGGCCAGCAGGACTTCAGGCTCGACGGCGAGCGCCCTCGCAATGCAGAGCCTCTGCTGCTGGCCGCCTGAAAGGCTTACGCCGGGCTTGTCCAGCTTGTCCTTAACCTCGTCCCACAGCGCCGCCAGCCGAAGGTACTTCTCGGCAACCTCGTCTATCTCGGCACCACCCATGCGCCGGTTCAGGAGCACGCCCGCAACCACGTTCTCTTTGATGCTCATCGTCGGGAACGGGTTCGGCTTCTGGAACACCATGCCCATGCGCCCCCTGATAAGGACGGGGTCCATGCCCGGCTTGTAGACGTCCTCGCCGTCCAGGAGCACCTTCCCCTTGGACCATGCCCCGGGCACTTCCTCATGCAGGCGGTTAAGACACCTTATGAACGTGGATTTACCGCATCCGGACGGGCCGATTATGGCAGTTATGCTCTTTTCCGGGACCTTGATGTCGATGTCGAAAACCGCTTGGACCTTGCCGAACCAGGCGTTCAAGCCTTCGACGTAAATCTTATCCGCCATATCAGCCTTTCGGTGAGTTCCTGAGGGCGTACCACTTGGCCCAAACGTTTAGTACCAGTACCATGAATATCAGGACCAGCGCCGCGGCCCACGCCTTGCGGTGCCAGTCTTCATAAGGCGATATCGCGTAGTTGAAGAGCTGCACAGGTAGGGTTGCAATCGGCTGGTCGGGACGAATGTTCCAGAACGAGTTGGAGAACGCCGTGAAGAGCAGGGGAGCGGCCTCGCCGCCGACCCTTGCTATCGCCAGCATTATCCCCGTCATAAGGCCGCCTCCCGCGGTGGCTATAACGATTTTCATTATAGTGCGCCATTTGGGCACGCCGAGCGCCAAGGAGGCCTCCCGGAGCGTATTCGGCACGGTCAGGAATATCTCCTCGGCGGAACGTATTATTATGGGCAGCATGAGAAGCGCCAGCGCCACCGAGCCGGAAAACGCCGAGAACCTGCCCATGCTGGATACGACCAGCGCATATGCGACTATGCCGGCGACTATCGCCGGGACGCCCGATAGGACGTCCGCCGTAAACCTTACGACGTTCGCTAACTGCCCCCTCCCATATTCGGAGAGGTAAATCGCGGTCGCCACACCAATCGGTACGGCCATGAGCGCGGCCATGCCGACGACCTCTATGCTGCCCACTATGGCGTTGGCCATCCCGCCGCCCGGGACGCCTACCGGCGTGGGCAGTTTGGTGAAGAAGTCTAGGTTCAGCCCCGAGGCGCCCTTTATGAACACGTAGCCCAGTATCCAGAAAAGGACCAGCACGGTGCAGAGCGCGGCGAAGAGCGACAGCGCAAACATCAGGTGCCCGGTAATC
>JBEKYB010000133.1:0-5623 GCA_049511435.1 Nitrospirota bacterium
AAGGTCAGGCTGAAGCACAGCACGCCGGCCGCGCCAAGCGCCCCGGCAAGCGCCTCGTCAGCACTACTGACGCCCTTATCGGGGTCTATAAAAGAAGCGGCCAGGGCGGTAGGCGTGCGGGCCGCCAGGGAGATGGCTGAAAAGATCCCTGAAATGATTATAAATGACAAGAAAATAGATGTCCCCGAGCCGGTCCATCCGAAGAAGCCGTTTTTTTTCTTCAGTGATTTTCCGTTCTTCGATTGACCCTTAGCATCTTGACAAGGAAAGAACTCTTATGAGAAAATATAAAAATTTGCAGGCCCGTCAGGGGGCCGTGGAAGGACAGCCACAGGCTTGATGGACAACAGGGCGTCGAGGAGAATCAAGGGCGGGCAGCGGACGGCCCGGACAGGCGCCGGGAAAGGCGATGAATCCGCATCGGAAGGCCTTGAAAACCAGGGTTTTGTTGCGGCCGTTGCCCTTTCGCTCTTTATCCATGCGCTCGTTATCGGCATGATACTTTACATACCGGCTGCAAGGAGAAGGCCCAGCACCGCAGAGATATTCAACGTTACGCTTGCCCCCATGCCGGGGCCTCAGGGCGGCGGCGGGAAGTCCGAGGAAGTCAAGAAAGTCGAAAAGGCCGCAAAGAAAGAAGCCGAGAAGGAGCAGGTTAAGCTGGCCTCGAAGCCGGTAGAGAAAAAGCCCGAGGTCAAAAAAGAGCCGGAAAAGCCAGAGGTGGCGAAGCTGCCGCCGCCGCTGCCTCCGGGGCCGGGGCAGGGGCCTTCAGGGAGTGGCAGCACGGCAAAAGGCACGGTTTCCGGGCCCATAACCGTTGAAGGCGGTATCGCGTTTCCGTATCCGCAGTACCTGGCAGCGATACAGCAGAAAGTCGAGCGCAACTGGAGTCCGCCCGTGATGGGGAAAAGTGCGCTGCCGAAGGCGGTGATTTATTTCGTTATCGGAAGAGACGGCAGGATAACCGACGTAAAAATAGAGACGACGTCGAACATCGTTCTCTACGACCAGAAAGCCCTGCTCGCGGTGCGGAAGGCTGGCCCGTTTCCTAGCCTGCCGCCCGGATTCCCCGGCGACAGCCTGGGAGTTCATTATTCGTTCATGCTTGAAAAGTAACCGGAAAAATTCAGAAAGGCAGTGATGAAAAAAAATTTAATGCAATCCCTCCTTAAAGGCGGGTTTTTAATACTCATTACAGCGGTTGTCCTTTCAATGGCCGCCCCGGGGTTCTCAGACACCGAAGTATTTATCTCCAGCACCAAAAACGCCACGAAAATCAGCATGATAATCCCTGACTTCATCAAGGAGGGCGGGTTCGACGACCCGCAGAACCGGGATAAAGCCATGGCGGATATCCTGGCCGACGACCTGAACTTCTCGGGGCTGTTCGATGCTAAAAGGGTGAAGGAGGTAAAAGGGGACCCATCGTCATGGGCAAGCCTGGACGTGCAGGACATCGCCCAGGGCAGCTACACCACCGACGGCAGAGAGATACAGGTCTCAGCGAAGGTGGTGGACGCAAAAAGCGGCGCCATCGTATTCGACCGGAAATACCCCGACGCCCTCAGGGTGATGCGTGAAAAGGTGCACCAGATGGCGGACGAGATTATATTCCAGCTTACCGGCGAGAAGGGCATAAGCCAGACGAATATCGCTTTCGTCTCCGACATGACCGGTAGCAACGAGCTCTACGTTAGCGACTACGACGGGCACAACGTCTTCAGGATGACACGGGACGAGGGGACATGCCTGCTGCCGGGGTGGTCGCCCAGCGGGAGCTACATCACCTATACCTCGTACAAGCGTATGAACCCCGACCTTTGGTGGGTCAGCTCTTCCGGCAAGAGCCGGGGGATACTGTCATTTTTCCCAGGCATTAACGCGGCGGCGTCCTGGTCCCCGGACGGCGAGCGGATCGCCCTTTCCCTCAGCAAGGACGGGAACTCGGAGATATATACGATGCACAGGGACGCAACCGGACTCAAAAGGCTGACGTACAACCCCGGCATCGACACGTCACCCACATGGGCGCCCAACGGGCGGGAGATAGCCTTCAACTCCGACCGCGCCGGCTCGCCTCAGATATACGTCATGGACTCAGACGGCGGCAACGTCCGAAGGATAAGCTACCAGGGCAAATACAATGCCTCCCCCGCCTGGTCCCCGAACGGCGACAGGATAGCATACGTAAGCAGGGAAGGGAACCTGTTCAACATATTCATGATGGACCCGAACGGCGAGAACGTAGTGCGCCTGACGTGGAACAAGGGCAATAACGAGAACCCTTCCTGGTCCCCGGACGGCAGGCACATAGTCTTCTCCTCCACCCGGAGCGGGACGAAATCGCTTTATACCATGGACCCGAACGGCGAAAACGTAAGGCGGCTTAACATCCCGGGGAATGCGCAAACCCCGGCATGGTCGCCCAGGCTTTCCGAGATAAAATAAATGTTTTAAGAAGTTAGGTTTGTGGTATAATTGACGCATAACTTGTTAAAATACTATCGATACCATGAATAAAAAGCTTGCTTTAATTGCCTTTCCTGTTAGTTTTCTCATTGTACTCCTGGGGGCCAATCTCCAGGAACTGAGAATTAATTTGCAGCAAAGGCCGCAACCTATCCTGAAGAGCATTGCGGAATCCTCAAGCAAAGAATATTTTAAAGTCAATATCTTTGAAATCGGTCCGCGAAAGGATAGCCCTTTCGAAAGTATTTCGCACCTAACTCACCCATATCTAAGCAAGGTCCGAACTCACTACAAACCTTATGCAGCTACTTGCATAGTGGCAAGGCCGCCGCCCATAGCCATTGTTTAGATTTTTTACTAAAGAAGTTTGGATGGAAACTACAGTTTATTAAAAGCATTTGATGTTATTGAACCGAAAGGGGGGTACAACGTGAAAAATATCAGACTATTTAGGTTATTGTTAGTCGGTCTTGCTGTTATGGCGGTTTTTTCATTTCTGGCCTTTGGATGCGCAAAAAAACAGGTGAAGTCCGAGGGAGGGCAGATCCAGTCCCAGAAACCGGCCGCCCCGCCAGAGGAGACCAAGCCGCCCGAGGAGAATGCAACTCCCGGACAGCCGGAGCGTAAGACGGCGGAGGCGCCTCCCGGCCCCAAAGAGCAGCCGGAACCGGTGGAGGCCCCCAGGGCCGAGAAGGCCCTCCAGGACATCTACTTCGATTTCGACAGCTATGTCATCGGTCCAAAGTATACGACGGTACTTATCGACAATGCCGAATGGCTAAAGGCGCATCCAAATGCGGTAGTGACCATCGAGGGGAACTGCGACGAGCGCGGGACCGTGGAGTACAACCTGGCCCTGGGCGAGAAAAGGGCGGATGCCGCGAAGAACTACCTGGTCTCGCTCGGCGTGAGCGCAGACAGGATGAAGACGATCAGCTACGGGAAGAGCAAGCCCGTCGACCCCGGTCATGACGAAGCGGCCTGGGCGAAGAACAGAAGGGACCACTTTGTGGTGCAGTGACCTTTCGTAAAGGCGAAATTCAACCGGAGGCGGGCATTAGCCCGCCTCTTGCGCGATTATAAATAAATAAAGGGTATGTAAATGAAAAAGTACGCGGTCTTATTCCTGTCGCTTTTGCCGCTGGCCGTTATCGGATGCGCCACCAGCCAGGACGTGGAACAGGTGGAGCGCCAGACGGCGTCGATAAGTGCTGAACTGAGGGAGGCGAAGGGCGACCTCGACCAGATCAACTATAACCTCCAGGCCCAGAACAAAAAGATGAAGGAGGTATCGGACTCCGTCCAGTATGGCATACCGCCGCTCGCGGAGAAGATCAAGGCCATCTCGGACGATCTTACCGTAATAAAGCGCAACCAGGCGGACCTTAGCAGCCGGGCGTTCACGGGCGGCGGCGCTGCGGGTGTAACGGAAGGAAGGCTCGATGAGCTCCAGCACGAGATATCCAGCGTCAACGCGAAGCTCGACGGCCTAAAGGCCGCGCTCTTACAGAGGATATCCGAACTGGAAAAATCTCAATCGGCCCCGGCCCAGCAAACCCAGCCGGTGATTATCCCCAGCAGCGGCCAGCCTGAAAAACCTTCGGCCGCCGCTTCCGGTCAGGCGACCGCGCCTTCCGGGCCTTCCGGCGGGAGCCAGTCTCAGCCGGCTGCGGCCCCGCAGACCCAGGCTTCTCCGGCCGAGGGCGCTGCCCCGACGGCCGGTGACCCGAACCAGATGTACCAGGCAGCATACTTAGACTTCACTAAGGGAAATTACGACGTGGCGGTCGCCGAATTCCAGGAATTTCTCCGTGCCTATCCGGACGCCGAATTCGCGGGAAATGCGCAGTACTGGATAGGGGAGTCCCTGTACAGCCAGGGGAAGTATAATGAGGCCCTTGCCGAGTTCGATAAGGTCATTAACAACTATCCCGATAGCACAAAGGTGCCCGGGGCCATGCTGAAGAAGGGCTATACTCTAGATGCCCTGAAAAGACCGTCGGACGCGGAGGCTGTATATAACTCGCTCATAAAGAAATTCCCGGCATCCGAGGCGGCGAAGCTCGCCTCAGAAAGGCTGAAAAGCAGGCAGTAGAAACGTATTTTGGAGGTAATGTGATGTACAGGGTTAAAACCGCAATGCTGATGGCCGCGCTGACGATATTGCTCGTGCTTTTGGGCGAAGCCATAGGCGGCCCGCGGGGTATGATGGGCTTCTTCTTCTTCGCCGCTATCTTAAACTTTATATCCTACTGGTTCTCGGACAAGATAGTCCTTGCGATGTACCACGCCAAGCCTGCGACCGAGGCCGAGGCCCCGGAGCTTTATTCTGTGGTCAGGAACCTGGCGCAGAAGGCGGGGATACCGATGCCAAAGGTATACATAATACCCGACGAGTCCCCGAACGCCTTCGCGACCGGCAGGAACCCAGAGCATGCGGCCGTTGCGGCGACGGAGGGTATACTAAGGCTACTTACCAGGCAGGAGCTCGAGGGCGTGATGGCGCACGAGCTGTCGCATGTCACGCACAGGGACATCCTGATAAGCACGATCGCGTCCGTGCTCGCGGCCGCAATCACCATGCTCTCGCGGTTCGCGATATTCTTCGGGGGCAGGGACGACAGGGACTCGAACCCCTTCGCCGCGATAGCAATGATGATACTCGCGCCGATAGCGGCGATGTTGATACAGCTAGCAATATCAAGGAGCAGGGAGTACCTTGCGGACGAAGGCGGGGCGAAGCTCTGCGGGAACCCGCTCTACCTGGCCAGCGCCCTCAGGAAGCTGGAGAGGGGCAAGGAGGCCATCCCGATGGACGCCAACCCGGCCACGGCCAACCTGTTCATAGTGAACCCGTTTTCCGCCCGGGGGATAACTAAGCTCTTCTCGACGCACCCGCCCCTTGAGGACAGGATTATGAGGCTTGAAGAGATGGCGAGGGGCAGGTAAGCTTAAATGTCTTGAATATCGCCCGCCTTCGTTATAAAATATGACCGAATCTTTACGGAGGGATTAGCACTACGAAGAAGGAACTGACTATAGGTTTTGAAGAGGACTTAAGCGTTCTTTACGGGGAGTTCGACAGGAACCTCAGATACATAGAGAATTCATCCGGCGCAGACATAAAGGCCAGGGGGAACAGGGTTTCGATAGA
>JBEKYB010000134.1:0-5621 GCA_049511435.1 Nitrospirota bacterium
GGCGAGGACAAGGCCAGGACGAACATAAGCGCGATAGACGACACGCTTTGTTACCAGGTCGAACGGGAGACAATCCTCAAGCTTATAGAGACCAACCCGTCCTTCATGGAATATTTCCTGAAATCCTTCCTCCTGAAATCCATCGACAAGACCTACCAGGAGATGCACAGGAGGAGCCTCCTGTACGGCGGCGGCGACAAGATACTCTTCACCACTCCGGTCGGGGAACTAGCCACCAAGAAGGCCATCACGGCGCACGAGGACATGACCATCGCGGAGGCGGCCAGGAAGATGGCGGAGCATAACATCAGCTCGCTCATCATCATGGACGAGAATAACCTCCCGGTCGGCATCCTGACGGACAGGGACCTGAGGAACAAGGTAGTCGCCAAGGACAGGGACAGCAGCGGACCGGTGAAGGACGTAATGAGCCGCTCGCTCGTCCGGGTGGACTCCCGGGACTACTGCTTCGAGGCCCTCCTGAAGATGATACGCTACGGCATACACCACCTGATGGTCATCGAGGGCGGGCAGCTGAAAGGCATCATAACCAACCACGAGTTTATGATGCTACAGGGCATCTCGCCCGTTTCGGTCGTGCGCGACATCGAGAGCCGCCAGACGGTCGAAGACCTGAAGTTCGCGGCCGCAAGCATCAACCGGGTAATCGCCCTGCTCCTGAAGGAAGGCGCCCGTGCGGGCAACATCACCAGAATAATCTCCGAGATAAACGACCGCCTGGTCAGGCAGGTCATCGAGATAATGACCCGCAAGCACGGGAAGGCCCCTGTCCCTTACTGCTGGGTGAGCCTGGGCAGCGAGGGCCGGAAGGAGCAGACCTTCAAGACGGACCAGGACAACGCAATAATATACGCCGACACGCGCTCAAGCGAAGAAGACAAGGAAGCCCGGGCCTATTTCGCCGCATTTACCGCCGACGTCCGGGACGCCCTGGTGGGTTGCGGCTTCCCTCTATGCCCCGCAAACTACATGGCCAGCAACCCCGCCTGGTGCCAGCCCCTCAGGGCGTGGAAGGAATACTTCCAGAAGTGGATGTCGAACCCGACCCCCCAGGCGGTGCTGTCCTCGCTCATATTCCTCGACTTCAGGCCGATTTACGGAGAGACGTCGCTCGCGGAATCCCTGAGGGAATACGTCCACTCCGTAATCGAGGCGCACAGGGTGTTCCTTGGGTTCATGGCGAACAACATCATAAAGAACCGTCCGCCCATCGGCTTCTTCAAGGCGTTCGTGGTAGAAAAGAGTGGCGAGCACAAGGACGAGCTAAACCTCAAGGTTAAGGGCATCGCCCCGCTCGTGGACATCGTGAGGCTTTTCTCGCTGGAGAAGGGCGTGCGGGAGACCTCGACTCTCGAGCGCATCAGCGCGCTGAAGGACCGGCACACGGTAGTGCAGGACAAAGCGGAGGAGATAGAGCACGCATTCGAGTTCATAATGCTGCTCAGGATACACAACCAGCTCGAGCAGATAGAGGCCGGCGAGGCGCCGGACAACTTCATAAACCCGAACAACCTGAGCGGCCTCGAGAAGCGCACCATTAGGGAATCATTTATGCTCGTATCGAGGCTGCAGGACACGATAATTGAACTCTACAAGCCGCTGATATGGTAAACGAACTTTTGGCTCTCCTGAAAAAGGACAACCACAAGGCGCCCGTGGTCGATACCGGCATGGCCATACGGGAGGCCTCGTACGTGGCCGTGGACACGGAGCTTACGGGCCTGAACGAGAAAAAGGACTCCATCGTCTCGATAGGGGCGGTAAGGATCAAGGACGGCAAGCTGAACCTGGGCGACACCTTTTACCGGCTCGTGAGCCCTGAGACGAAGCTCAGGAAGGAAAGCGTGGTAATCCACGGCATAATGCCCTCCGAGCTTGACAAAGAGCCCAGCATCGACGAGGTAATCTACGAGTTCGTTAAGTTCTGCGGGGACGATGTGATAATAGGGCACTGCCTGTCGATAGACCTGGCTTTCATGAACAAGGAACTCAAGAGGATAATCGGATATTCGCTCAAGAACCCCGCAGTCGATACCTTCGCCATACACGAATGGCTGATAGAGAGGCTCCCTTCATACCGCGAGCTCTTCAGGGCGCAAAAGCAGCTTGGGCTATACCAGATAGCAAAAAGCTTCGGGATACCATCGGGCGGCGCACACAACGCCGAGATGGACGCGTATGTAACGGCACAGATATTTCAGAGGTTTGTCCCCATGCTGGCGGGCGCGGGAATCGAGCGCATGGGCGACCTTTTGAAATTGGGCAATCCTTACAAAGGAGGTGGTGATTTCAAGTTATCATGCGGGATTAGCAATTTTTAGTCTCTCATAATAGGAGGAGGTACCAATGAACGTCAAAAGCAAGCTTGACATCCTGAACGACCCGGACTTCAAGGAACTCTCGGGCAAAAAGAACTCGATATCCATAACCCTCACGGTGATTGAGTTGATCGCGTATTTCGGGTTCATCTTCCTGATCGCGTTTAACAAGGAGTTCCTTTCCACCGACATCGCGCCCAGCATAACAATCGGTATCCCTATTGGCATAGGGGTCATACTGTTGTCCTGGATACTGACGGGGATATACGTGCGCTGGGCCAACAGCACGTATGACGCACTTGTCGAAAAAGTCAAAGAAAAGATAGGAGGTTGATTATGCCGCAGACCATGATTGGGCAGGTCAACCCGACCGCCATATTTTTCTTCTTTCTGTTCGTTGCAATCACCCTGGTCATCACGTACTGGGCGGCCAAGCGCACCAGGACGACGAAGGAGTTCTACGCGGCCGGCAGGAGCATCACCGGCTTCCAGAACGGCCTCGCGCTCTCGGGCGACTACATGAGCGCGGCCTCCTTCCTGGGCATAGCCGGCCTGGTTTCCACGAAAGGTTACGACGGCCTGATATATTCCGTCGGCTGGCTTGTCGGCTGGCCGATAGTGCTCTTCCTGATAGCGGAGCCGCTCAGGAATTTAGGGAAATACACATTCGCTGACGTCGTCGCTTACCGCCTCAGCCAGAGGCCCATACGGACGGCCGCTGCGGCGGGGTCTCTCGTGACCGTGCTCTTCTATCTCATCGCGCAGATGGTCGGCGCGGGCACGCTGGTCAAACTGATGTTCGGCCTGCCCTACGAGATAGCGATAGTAGTCGTCGGGGCGCTGATGATAATGTACGTCCTTTTCGGAGGAATGCTGGCCACAACGTGGGTCCAGATAATAAAGGCGGGCCTGCTGCTGTGCGGCGCCACGCTCCTCGTCATACTGACCCTCGCCAAGTTCGGCTTCTCCTACGGCGCCATATTCAAGCAGGCGGGCACGCTTTACGGCCATAAGTTCCTCGAGCCGGGCGGCCTGGTCACCAACCCAATCGACGCCATATCGCTCGGGCTCGCGCTGATGTTCGGCACCGCGGGTCTCCCGCACATCCTGATGAGGTTCTACACCGTCCCGAACGCTAAAGAGGCCCGGAAGTCCGTCTTCTATGCCACCGGTTTCATAGGCTATTTCTACATCCTCACCTTCACGATCGGTTTCGGAGCCGCTATATTGGTGGGCAAGGACGTGATAATGGGCATCGACAAGGGCGGCAACATGGCTGCCCCGATGCTGGCGGAGGCCCTGGGCGGGAACATATTCTTAGGGTTCCTGGCGGCTGTCGCATTCGCGACCATCCTCGCGGTCGTGGCCGGGCTTACCCTGGCCGGGGCGTCGGCGCTCTCGCATGACCTCTACGTTGGCGTCATAAGGCGCGGAGTGTCGGCCGAGAAGGAGGAGGTCAGGGTTGCCAAGATAGCGACGGTAGGTCTGGGGATCGCCGCGGTGCTCCTGGGCCTCTTGTTCAAGGGGCAGAATGTGGCGTTCATGGTGGGCCTGGCTTTCGCCGTGGCTGCAAGCGCCAACTTCCCGGCGCTGGTCATGTCCATACTCTGGAAGAGGTTCACCACCGCGGGCGCGGTCTCCAGTATCATCACCGGGCTGGTCCTGGCCGTGGTGCTCATCGCACTTTCCCCGACGGTCATGACCGATGTATTCCATGCCAAGGAAGTGGCTGCCGCCGCGAAACTGACAAAGGCGGCCGAGACTGAGAGCAAGGCCGACATCTCGGTGCTGGAGAAGCAGAAGATAGAAGGCGCCGTGCTCACGCCTGAAATGGCCGCGGCCAACACCGCGATAGACGCAAAGATCAAGGACTTGAAAGCGGCGTTCGACATCAAGAAAAAAGAGCTGGCGGCGACGGTCCCGCCCGCTATATTCCCGCTCAAGAACCCGGCTCTTATATCTATGGCTGGGGCCTTTCTGATGGGCATAATAGTCTCCCTCCTACGGAGGGAAAGAACGGCTGAAGATAAGTTCATGGAGGAAAAACTAAGGACTTATGTCGGCATAGGAGCCGAATAAACCTCGCGGGCTTTGAGCCCGTACATTACGGAGCAAATGGGACGGTCTTGCGGATTAGTAGTGGCGCAAGGCCGTTCCCCACGTTTATTACCTTTAAAAGCAGATGGAGGCCATGATGCCGGAAAAGGGGATTGAAGTCTATCTTGATGAACAACGGGCGTTCCCGCCGCGCGAGAAATTCGCCAAGAACGCCCACATCAAGAGCATCGAAGAGTACGAGAAACTTTACAAGTGGTCGGTCGAGGACCCGGAGGACTTCTGGGCGGAGATGGCGGAGAAGAACCTCGTCTGGTACAAGAAATGGGACAAGGTACTGGAGTACGACTTCGAAAAGCCGGTGATAAAGTGGTTCCAGGGCGGCAAGCTGAACGTGTCGTACAACTGCCTCGACAGGTTCGTCAACACGCCGACCTTCAGGAACAAGGCCGCGATAATATGGGAGGCGGACGACGGCTCTTACAAGACCTATACCTATCAGCAGCTCTACCGCGAGGTGAACAGGTTCGCGAACGTAATGAAGAAGAAGGGGATCAAAAAGGGCGACAGGGTCTCCATCTATTTGCCGATGATACCCGAACTCGCCATATCAATGCTCGCATGCGCGAGGATCGGCGCTATACACAGCATAGTGTTCGGCGGGTTCTCCTCCTCCGCGCTCCGCGACAGGATACAGGACTGCGGCTCGTCCATGTTAATTACGGCCGACGAAGGGGTCAGGGGGAGCAGGTTCGTTCCTCTAAAGGCCGCCGCGGACGAGGCGCTGAACGAGTGCCCGTCCGTCAAGACAGTCATCGTTGTGAACCGCTCCGGCAAGGACGGCATAGACATGGAGCCCGGACGGGACTGCTGGTGGCACGAGGAGATGTCCTGCCCCGAACTGGGCAACTACTGCGAGCCGGAATGGATGGACGCGGAAGACCCGCTCTTCATCCTCTATACCTCCGGCTCTACCGGCAAGCCCAAGGGAGTTCTTCATACCACCGGCGGATACCTGCTGTTCACGAACCTCACCTTCCGGTGGATATTCGATTACAAGGAGGAGGACATCCATTTCTGCACGGCGGACATAGGCTGGGTCACAGGCCACAGCTATATAATATACGGCCCGCTCTCTAACGGCGCGACCAGCCTGATGTTCGAGGGCATACCCACTTACCCGAACCCCGGCAGGTTCTGGGACATAGTCGAGAAGTTCGGGGTGAA
>JBEKYB010000135.1:0-5614 GCA_049511435.1 Nitrospirota bacterium
AAGCTGCTAATATCTTCTTCATTTTTACTCTCCTTTTTCCGGCCATTTTGGCCATAAACAATGATTATACCCAGCGCTACTTTGTTTTTCGCTTAAGCCTTGCTTATTACTTGCTCGATTTCTTGCCCGCCGTGGTCATATTTGACATCTTCTTGTGCTTCTTCTTGGCCTTTTTCTTCACACACGTAGGCTCGCACGGGGACTTAGGGTTGCATGTGGCGCTTTTCTCGGCCGGAGCGGGCGTCGCATCGGCATAGGCCATGGTCGCCGCGCAGAACATGCTCATCATCAGTACTGCCATGATTTTCTTCATTATTTCTGTATTCTCCTTTCCGGCCTGACGAAAGGCCAATTTGTAATAGCTTCCAGTATTGCCCCTAATAGACTCCCGTTTTGCAAGAAGGTTTACAAAAATTTTCTTTTACCAGGATTATGCCTATATCCATGACATTGGTACCGGTCGGGCCGGTTACGAAAAGGCCACCTTCGGAGGAAAAAAAGCTCCAGGAGTCGTTATTTGCGAGATATTCGGCGGCTATCGGCCCTTTCTCCGAGCCCCTTTTCGCCGTATATCCGTCGGCGTAGGCGCCGGCCGCGTCCGTCGGCCCGTCGGTGCCGTCCGTGCCCGCAAAGAGTGCGGAAATGCCTTCTATCCCCTCGATTTCCAAGGCGACTGCCAACGCCGTCTCCGTGTTCCTCCCGCCTTTACCCGCGCCCTTTACCGTGACGGTCGTCTCTCCTCCCGTTATCAGGCATGCGGGCAGGGCGCCTCCCTCGCGGTAGGAAAGGACGTCCCGGGCCAGCCTGCGCGCAAACTCTCTCGCCTCGCCGTGCGCGGCGACGTCGAATATCACTCCGTTATAGCCCATGTACCCGGCGACCTCTCTGGCCTTCCTGAGCGCGGTCATATTATCAGCCACAATGATATTGTCAACCCTGCCGAATACTCCGAATATAGAGTCCCCTGGCTTCGGGGTCTCGGGCAGCGCTCCCAGGCGCCCTTGTTCGAGATATGACCGCACATTTTCCGGTATACGCTCGAAAAGTCCGCGTATTTTGAGTATTTCCATCGCCTGGAGGAAGGTCGTCTCGTCAGGGGCGGTAGGCCCCGACGCGACGGTGCCGGGGTCGTTCCCGATAACGTCCGATAACATCATTGTAGACACCCTGGCGGGGTATGCAGCCAGGGCGAGGCGGCCGCCCTTTATTGCGGACAGGTGCTTCCGCACGCAGTTGACTTCGCCGATATCCGCGCCGGATAGAAGAAGGAGCCGTGTGGTCTCCTGCTTGTCCTTAAGCGTCAGCCCATCGGCCGGCAGGGCCATGAGCGAAGACGCCCCGCCCGAGAAGAGGCATATTACCAGGTCCTCCGGGCCCGCGGCCCGGGCGAGGCCCATTATGCCCCTGGCGGCATGCACGCCTCTGTCGTCCGGGACCGGGTGCGCTGCCTCGTAAAGCCTTATCCGTTTAAGCGGCCCGCCGTGCCCGTCCTTGGTCACGACCGCCCCGTCCGTGATGAGGCCGCCCAGGACTTCCTCGGCCGCCAGGGCCATCTTGTACGCGGCCTTCCCGGCGCCCAGGACGTATATATTGTTTATTTCTGAGAGGTGATGCCTTGCGCCGCCGATTATTAGCTCGCCCGGCTCAAGTGTGAGGTTTTTCCTTACGGAGATGTGCGGGTCGGCGGCCGCTACGGCCGCCCTGTATAGCTGTGCCAGAGTCTCCTTCGTCTCATTATCCATTACATGGTTTTTAGCCTGATTTCCCTGACGGCTTTGATGTGCTGGAGCACGGCTTCCCTGGCGGTGCCGCCCGTGTGGTTCCGGGCGTTTACGGAGGACTCGACATCCAGGGCCTCCAGGGCCGCGGCGTCAGCGGCGGGGAAGTACTCCCGAAGTTCGTCGAGCGTTAACCCGTCCATCTCCCGGCCCGAGTCTATCAGCCGCCTGACCAGTTTGCCCACTACCTCGTGCGCCTCCCTAAACGGCATGCCTTTTTTGGCCAGATAGTCGGCAAGGTCGGTCGCGGTAGAATACCCGCCGGCCGCCGCCGCCCGCATCTTCTCAGCGTTAGGTTTCATCCCGGCTATTATATCCCGCACGGCCCTCAGGCATCCTCGGACCGTATCCGCCGCGTCAAATACGGGCTCCTTGTCCTCCTGCATGTCCTTGTTATAGGCCAGAGGCAGGGCCTTCATTACGATCAGGAGCGCAATGAGGCTTCCGTAAACCCGTCCGGTCTTCCCCCGGATAAGCTCCGGCACGTCGGGGTTCTTCTTTTGCGGCATTATTGATGAGCCGGTGCAGTAGGCGTCGGGGAGCTCTATGAAGCCGAACTCGCCCGTGGACCATATCACGAGTTCCTCGGCGAGTCTCGATAGGTGCATCATAAGGACCGCGCAACTGGCCAGGAACTCTATCGGGAAGTCTCGGTCGGATACCGCATCGATGCTGTTGGGCGCGGGCTCCTTGAACCGGAGCATTAGCGAGACGAAACTCCTGTCTACAGGGTAGCTTACGCCCGCCAGCGCGCCTGAGCCGAGCGGCATCCGGTCGCCCCTGCCGAGGCAGTCCCGGAAGCGGCCCATGTCCCGCTCCAGCATCTCGTAGTAGGCCATCAGGTGGTGCGAGAAAAGCACCGGCTGAGCCCTCTGCATATGGGTGTAGCCGGGCATTATGACGTCAATATGCTTCTCCGCCTGGCCCAGGACCGCCTCCTGCGCATCGGATATCAGGCGCGTTATCGCGGCTATCTCGTCCTTCAGGTAGAGCTTCAAATCTAGGGCGACCTGGTCGTTCCGGCTCCTCGCGGTATGGAGTTTCTTGCCGGGGTCGCCTATCTTCTCCACGAGCCGCGCCTCGATGTTCATGTGCACGTCCTCGAGCTCGACCCGCCAGGGGAATTTGCCGTCCTCTATCTCGCTCAGGATATCCTCGAGCCCGTGCATGATCTTTTCCGCATCGCCCGGGCTTATTATGCCCTGCTTCCCAAGCATGCGGCAGTGCACGAGGCTCCCCGCTATGTCGTAGCGGTAAAGCCTCTTGTCGAAGGGAAGCGAAGCGGTGAACTCCTCGACGAACTTGTCCGTGGGCCCTTCAAACCGCCCGCCCCAGGGTTTTTCGGCCAATCGAACCTCCCGCTAAACTTTATTCCCGCGCCAGTCGCAGCCCTCGCCCAGGAGCGCCCGGATACGGAGGCGGAGCGCGCTCAGCTTGATGAAGCCCTCCGCGTCGCCCTGGTCGTATACCGCCTCGCTTCCGAAGGTCGCGAACTCGGGGTGATAAAGCGAACAAGGCGATTTCCTGCCGACCGTGTCGCAGTTGCCCTTGTAGAGCCTGAGGCGCGCCGTGCCGTTCACGTTCTTCTGCGTATCGTCGATAAGCTTCTGCATCAGCTCACGCTCAGGGGAATACCAGAAGCCGTAATAGACGAGCTCGGAATATTTCGGCATGAGCGAGTCCCGCAGGTGCATGACCTCGCGGTCAAGCGTAATGGACTCTATCGCCCTGTGCGCCGCGTGCAGGAGCGTCCCGCCCGGCGTCTCGTACACGCCCCTGGACTTCATCCCCACGAAGCGGTTCTCGACCAAATCCACCCTGCCTATGCCGTTCTGGCCCGCGAGGTTGTTCGCGCAGGCGAGCAGCTCGGCGGGGGACATCCTTTTGCCGTCTATGGCGACCGGGTTGCCCGATTCGTATTCCACCTCTACGTAGGTCGGGACGTCGGGGGCCTTCTCCACGGGGACGGCGAGCGTGAACATGTCCGGGGTAGGCTCAAACCAGGGGTCTTCGAGTATGCCGCCCTCGTAGCTTATGTGCAGGAGGTTCCTGTCGGTCGAGAACGGTTTTTTCCGGGTGGCCGTGACGGGTATGCCGTTTTTCTCGGCGTAGTCCATGAGGTCTTCCCTGGAGCGCATGTCCCAGAGGCGCCAGGGCGCGATAACTTTAACCTCGGGCTTAAGGGCATAATACGTCAGCTCGAAGCGCACCTGGTCGTTGCCCTTGCCTGTGGCTCCGTGGGCGACCGCGTCCGCGCCCGTGAGCTCGGCTATCTCTATCTGGCGCTTGGCGATGAGCGGACGGGCGATGGAGGTGCCCAGGAGGTAGCGGCCCTCGTAGAGGGCGTTCGCCCGCAGCATCGGGAATACGAAGTCCCTGGTGAACTCTTCCTTCAGGTCTTCGATGTATATGCTGGACGCGCCCGTATTGATGGCTTTTTCCTTAAGCGGGGCGAGTTCCTCGCCCTGGCCCAGGTCGGCCGCGAAGGCTATGACCTCGCAGCCGTAATTCTCGATGAGCCATTTTATGATAACCGATGTATCGAGCCCGCCGGAGTATGCCAGCACCACCTTCTTGACTTTTCTGTCCATTCCGTCCTTTCGGTTATTCTATCTAGCCCAGCCGGGAGGCGCGCCTGCCTTGTGCGCCTCTTCAGGCAGCACCTCGTTCAGCATCTTGTTCGCCTCGTCCATCTGGGCCTGCGCCTCGTCCATCCTTACCCTTGCAGAGCCCCTTAAGTCCTGGTACTGGGTCGTCTGGAAGGTCGATACACCGGTTGACGCGCCTACTAAAATCCCATTATATTTATCCCAGTCGTCCTCGGCTTCCTTGTACCTCTTGGAGGCGTCTTCCAGCCTCCCCTGCCATTCCCGGACCTTCTGGCGCCACCAGTCCTCGCTATGGTCGTTATTGTCAACGGCCTCGCCGTTGCCCATGCTCCGGGCTACCGGAGGCGCCACCACAGGGGCCTTCGTCTCATGATACGGCTCAGGCTTGAGGAACGTCTTCTGGACCGTTTCCCCTTCATTTTCCTTTACCTCCTCGACCCTGACTATATTCGATTTCTCAAGCGTAATCGCCCCCGAGGGGAGCATTATCCTGACCTTCCCGTCCACCACATCGTAGTTATCCGTTTCGATCTTCCCACCGCTCTTCATGTATATAATGAATTTTCTCTTTTTATTATCGGCCTGCTGGGCGTCAGTCGAGGTCCCTCCGGCGCCTCCCTGGTCGCCTTTGCCCAAGAGCCTGTCAATGACATTCGAGACCTTTCCGGAGATACTTTCCTCCGTGAACCCCTTGACCGGCATCGCGATCATAAAGATTGTCAGCACCGACAGCGACATCTCGGCGTTCGGGTCGAGCGCGGGATGAATTTCCGGAAAACGGTCGTCACGGGGCACGGGACTCTCGTTGCCTGACGTCAATTCAATATTCGTCATAAGAGTTTTTCCAAATTAAGAGTAAATGGTGAATAGTGAATGGTGAATTGTAAATGGTAAATGGTAAATTATAAAAAAGGCGGCCAGTCAAGCCCTTTACCAGGTCAGGCGAGGTCTGCCCCATTCACTATTTACCATTCACTATTCACTATTTACCTCTCACTATTTCAGAACCTACGCTTTCACCAAAGTTTCATACATTTCCGGCCGCCGGTCGCGGTAGAATTGCCAGGTCTTGCGCACTTCACCAATCATGTCGAGGTCCAGGTCGGCGGTCAGCACCTCGTCACGGTCGCGGGAGGCCTGGGCGAAGATGCGCCCGCGCGGATCGCAGAAATAGCTTTGCCCGTAGAACTCGCCGATGTTCCACGGCGCCTCGGTTCCCACGCGATT
>JBEKYB010000136.1:0-5613 GCA_049511435.1 Nitrospirota bacterium
CCGGGCGAAGCTCTTCTACCTGCGCGAACTCTCCGGCAAGGCCACCAGGATAAAGGAGAAGGAGTACCGTCCGGACAAAACGGCAAAAAAGTAAGCGCAGGCAGTAATTATGGCTAAGAAGCGTCAGGAAGATTTCGATTTCGGGGAGGGCCTTGTGCCCTCCCTGTATTTTTTTGAGACGGACCTGGCCAAACAGGGCTATATCCTCATAGGCGGCGTGGACGAGGCCGGACGGGGGCCGCTGGCGGGTCCGGTGGTGGCGGGCTGCGTTGTGCTTAAACCCGGCCAGCGCGTGCCGAATGTAAACGACTCGAAGAAGCTGACCGAGAACCAGCGGGACGTCCTCTGCACCATCATCTGCGCCGAGTCCCAGGATTTCGGGGTAGGTATCGTCGAGGCGGACGAAATAGACAGGGTAAATATATATCAGGCCTCCAAAAAGGCCATGCTCCTGGCCGTCGAGGAGCTTAAAAACCCGCCGGACTTCCTCCTGATCGACGCCATGACGCTCGAGATAAACATACCGCAAAGGCCGCTGATTAAAGGAGATGCCAGGAGCGCGTCCATCGCCGCCGCGTCCATACTCGCGAAGACAACCAGGGACCGGATAATGCTCTGGTATGACAGGCAGTACCCGGAATACGGCTTCGCCGGGCACAAGGGCTACTGCTGCAAGCAGCATTTCGAGGCGCTCAGGAAGCACGGCCCATCCCCCATCCACAGGATTACCTTCCGTGGAGTCCTCGCCGAAAACTGCGAAAAACCAGCCGAATAATTGCCAAACACAGCCGTATCTGATAGATTTAATAGAGATACCTACTCGGAGAGACTGACGTGTCGCGGCGAAGGGATAGCCTAAGCCGCCAGTCCGCACGGAGCGGGGATAAAGGAACTTATATGGAGTATTTCGAGATAGTAAACGAGCAGGGCGAGGTAATTGGTACTGCGCCCAGGGAGAAATGCCACGGCAACCCGAGTCTAACACACAGGGCGGCTCACGTGCTTGTGTTCGGTACGGACGGAAGGCTCCTCCTTCAGCTCCGTTCGAGTAAAAAGGACATCCAGCCCGGCAAATGGGACACCTCGGTCGGGGGTCATCTGGCACCGGGGGAGACCTACGAGCAGGCCGCCCTGCGCGAGATGTCCGAAGAATTGGGCGTTGGCGGCGTGGAATTGAAATACCTATACGATTACCCGCTCCGGAACGAGGTCGAGTCGGAGAATATCAGGAGCTTTTACGCGGTGCATGACGGCCCCTTCGATTATCAGTCTGAAGAGATAGACGATATACGCTTCTTCGGCCTCGACCAAATAAAAGAGCTTCTGGGAACAGGCATTTTCACTCCGAATTTCGAGCAGGAGTTCATGATGTACGAGCAGTGGAGGAGGCACGTTTGAGCACGGCATATCTGGGGACCCTTCAAAGCCAGGACCCCCTTTACGATTATCTGAGAAAAGACGTCTTGCCCGTAATGGACCGGGAGGTGCGGGACCCCCGTTTCCATGTCAGCCGGCTTTCCGGCTCCAACATGGTCTACAGGTATGACGAGGAGCGCACCAGGCTGTCCCTCATCGGAAAGTTCTACAACTTCATGGAGCCGTACAAGGCAAGGCGGCTAATCGGCGAGTTCGACAACCTGAAAAAAGCGAGGGCCTTAGGGCTAACGTCGCTTCCGAATTATGTCGTGCGGCCGATTTCGCGCGAGAAAAAAATGGGCCTGGGCCTCTTAGAGGAATACATAGAGGGGCATGACCTGGACTACTACATCAGGGGCGCGGCCTACGACGGCAGGCACGGCAGACTCAAGGAACGCCTGAGTGAACTCGCCTACTTCCTCTCGGAGTTCCACAAGAGGGCCGGGTCCGGCCAAAGGCTTAAGGCAGGCCCGCCCGCCGAATATTTCGAGAAGCTCCTTGGGAAACTCTACAAGAAAAAGCTTTTGGACGACCGGCTGCTCGGCGAGTTCAGGAAGCTGAAGGAGCTCTGGCTGGAACGCGACTGCATGAGGGAGGATAACGACGTCGTGATACACGGCGACGCCACGCCCACAAACTTCATATTCCCCAGGGAGAAGGGTGTAATCGCCATAGACCTGGAGCGGATGCGCACGGGCGACAGGATGTTCGACGTGGGGATGGTCTCGGGCGAGCTGAAGCACGCCTTTATCTGGAGGACGGGGAACAAATATACCTCCGAGCCGTACATAGGTCATTTTCTGGCGGAATACTCGGGGCATTTCAGAAAAAGCGAAAAAATGTTCCGCTCCACTATGCTCCGGAACCCGTTCTTCATGGCGATGACGGAGCTCAGGATAGCGAGGAACGGCTGGCTCGACAGGCAGCACAGGATAAGGCTCGTGCAGGAGGCGAGGGAATGCCTTCACTGGGGGCTTAAGCTTAAATGAGCATCAGGGCAATCGTGTTCGACCTCTACGGGACGCTCGTCAACATAAGGACGGACGAGCAGGACCCGTCGCTTTACGGCGAGGTCTCGAAGTTCCTTTCGTACAGCCATGTGCATATATCTCCAGAAGGCTTCCGGGCCTCGTACATGGCCAAGGTGAAGGAGCAGCTCACAAAGAGCAGGGAGATGTACCCGGACGTCGATGTCCTTAGGATATTCACCGAAATCATACATGAGTCATGCGAGGGCAAGATCGAGCCGAGGCTGCCCGTGTTCACGGCGAGGCTATTCAGGTCGCTGTCCAGGAAGACCTTCGAGCCGTTCCCCGGCATATACGACATGCTGGAGCGCGTAGGCGCCGCCTACCCCCTGGCGCTCCTCTCCGACGCGCAGAGGTGCTATACCGGCCCTGAGGTGGATATGCTTAACCTGGGCCGGTTTTTCCGGCACTTGTTCATATCCTCGGACTACGGATACAGGAAGCCGGAGCCAAGGTTCTTCTCGCTCGCGCTCAAGGCGCTGGACGTAAGGCCGCAAAACGCCGTATTCGTGGGGGATAATGCCTACCGTGACCTCTACGGCGCGAAGAAGGCGGGCATGAGGATGGTGCTCGTCAGGAGCTCGGAAAGGGAATACGAAGGCGTTGTCCCCGATTTCTACATCGAAAGCGTCGCTGACCTTGAAGCCATTCTTGGCAATATGTTATAATAAAAAATATAGGTAAATAATGGGGGGTGAAACGATGGTCAGGTCAATCGGAAGAGACGAGATCAGGCAGAAGCTCCGGGAACATCCCGGACGGGTAATACTTGTAGACGTGAGGGACAGGAGGGACTTTGACGCCGAGCATATAAAAGGCGCAATATCCATACCTATTTCCGAGTTATTGATGCGGGCGGATAAGGATTTCGGCAAGGACCAGGAAATAATCCTTTACTGCGGCAGTTTCGAATGCACATTGAGCACAAAGGCCTCGGAGATTCTGAACGAGCAGGGCTTCGACAAGGTCCTAGAGTACGAGGGCGGACTGAAGGACTGGAAGACCGCCGGGTTTATGACCGAGGGGGCACAGAAGGCGGCCTGATTCATAAGTTAAATAAGCCCTTGAAAATCTCGCCTTTCCCGGTAAAGGCGGGATTTTTTTATGGACAAAAACCTCCCGTGATGATAGATTACTACCCCGTAAGAAAGCATGATTTCCCACCGCAGGAGGAGGACATGGCGACAAGGCTTTTCAAGGTTTCCGTTCCTTTATTTTTTTGTGCGCTGATAATAGCTTCCCTGGGCCATGCGGCCCTTGCCTTCAGGAACGTAACCGAAGGCCAGCCCGTCCCGGGTTTTACCCTTAAGGACCTGGCCGGGAACGACATATCCCTTTCAAGCTTTGCGGGGAAGGTAGTCGTCGTGACATTCTTCAAGCCGGATCAGGAATTCTCCGTGCGGGCGCTAAAAGACCTGGTGAAGATGCAGGCGAAGCTCGGCTCCAAGGTGGTGATACTGGCGATAATGCCCGAGATGAACCAGCAGGAAAAGCTGAAGGAACTTGTTGAGAAGGAAAAGGTTACCTTCCCGGTCCTCCTGGACGAGGGTAGGAAGACATACGGCGCCTGGGGCGCCTTCCTCTACCCCACCACCGGCATAGTAGATAAAGAGGGGAGGCTGGCGGTGCAGGTCCCCAGCCATAACTGGAAATTCGAAGAGACGGTGGAAGGCAACGTCAGGCTCGCGCTGGGCGAGATAAACAAGGAGCAGCTTGCCGGAGAGCTTAACCCGAAGCAGAATGAGGAAATCTCGCCGGCCCGTCAGAAGGCCGAAAACCACATAGCCCTGGCCAGGAAGCTCATGGAGCGGAAGATGACCGACAAGGCGGCCGCCGAGCTCGCCCAGGCCGTTGAGGCGGACCCCACAATGGCCGAGGCAAAAGTCGAATACGGGTTCCTGCTCCTCATGCAGGGCGACGCCGTCCGCGCGCAGGAGAACTTCAGCAAGGCGGCGGAGCAGAACCCGCGGCTTGAAGACGCGAAGACCGGCCTTGGCGCATCGTATGTGGCCCAGGGCCAGGTGGATAAGGGGATAGAGGTCTTAAACGACGCGCTGAAGCTGAACCCTAAGCCCGCAAGGACACATTTTGAGCTGGGCAAGGCATACGAGAAAAAAGGCGCGCCGGACAAGGCCGCCGAGCATTACAGGAAGGCGCTTGAAGAACTGGCCGTCGGCTGGTAGCAACTGATATGTAGCTGCCCGGGTTCATCGGGCGAATTTATCGAAGCTGCCGGGACTAATCGGGCAAATGGCGCATTAATGACAAGCCGTACCGGATTTCAAAAGCTGGCTGGATTAACCGTTTTCTTTCTAAGCTTCCTGGTATATCTCCTGACGGTCGCCCCGGAGGTGACCTTCTGGGACAGCGGCGAGCTAATTTACGGAGCCTTAACGCTTGGTATCCCCCATCCGCCCGCGTATCCCATGTTCTGCATGATAGCGAAACTCTTTACGCTCATCCCGCTCGGCAATGCCGCGTACAAGGTCAACCTGCTTTCCGCCGTCTTCGGCGCCGGGACCGTCTATTTACTCTTCAGGCTGATAGAAAAAGCGGCGGGTCCGGCACAGGGCGGCACAGTCATCGCTGCGGCGGCGGCCTTGTCGTTTGCCTTCTTCCCGTACTATTGGGGCGTATCCGTGATAACCATGGTCTATACGATGACCATGTTCCTGTTCATGGCGACGGCGCATTTCCTGCTCGATTACTCTCTACATGAAAGGGAGTCTTCCCTGCACGCCTCCGCTTTCTTCATGGGTCTCTCTATGACGTGCCACCAGAGCGCCCTTTTTATTTTGCCGGCATATGTCGTTTTCTATATGTTTGCCGGCCGGGGCTGCAAAAAACCCGTTACCGTGCTGATTTCCATTTTTTTCTTCCTTCTTGCCTTCTCGACCGTGCTCTATCTGCCCATACGCGCGGCAGCTCATCCGGATTTAAACATCGGCGACCCAGAAGTGCTGCTCAACTACCTCTGGGTGACGAAGATCCCGGATTATTTAAGGGGCGCTGTTTCGCTCGCACGATATTTCGCCCGCGGCTTCTCCCCGCTTGCGGCTGGCGCGATACTCCTTGGCATAGCGGTCTGCATGGCTATAGTCATCAAATTCAGTAAGAGGGCGTTCATTCTCTGGCTTTTCTTCTCCGGGCTTTCGTACTGCATCTGCAT
>JBEKYB010000137.1:0-5597 GCA_049511435.1 Nitrospirota bacterium
CGGATAACTGTACGCGATTTTCATCGCCTCGTCCCGGAGATGCTCCGTCGAGATATCCACCGGGAAGAATGAGGAGGCGGCGCCGGTGTCAAGCAGGAGCCTGCTCTTCCGGCAGGCCCCCGCTCCAAGCTCTACGATGCAGAGGTCTTGCCCTACCTGCCCAAGCATCGTCCGGGAGTGCCGTCTAAGTATGCAGGTCTCGGCGCGGGTCAGGTAATACTCGGGCAGCTTGCAGATGCGGTCGAACAGCCTCGATCCTTCCGTGTCGTATAAGTACTTGCACGGTATCGTCTTGGGCGTGCCCCGGAGCCCCGAGAGCACTTCCTCTTCGGCGGTCCGGTACTTGGCGTCCACCTCGGTCAGCGTGAAGTTAGTCCGGCTGAGGCGGCCGATTCCCCTGACAGTCTGCAACTGACCGGTTATCATTGCTATTTTTCTTCCTTCTCTTCTTCTTCCTTTTCCTTCATCATATGCCGTTTCATTTCCTTTTCCTTGCTCCAGCGCATGCCCTCGTAGGCCGGCCTGCAAAGCTCCTTAAGGGTCTTGAGCTGGTCGGGGCTGAGGACGCTCCGTGCCTGGGCCGAATACTGGAGAACGGCCGTCTCAAGCGCCAGGCGCGCGTCCGCTATGTCCTTTAGCTTGGCCGTCGCGTCCTCGAGCTTGTAGTCCGGCTTCATCATTACCCTCTCAAGCTCCAGCTCGCGGACCTCCACATCCGCGCCCCTGGTTATCATTTCCTTCTTGAAGTCGAAGGAGATATTCTCCAGGGACATCTTCTGGTCGTCGCTTAACTTCAGGTCCCTTGCGTGTGCGAGGTAGAAAAACGGCATACGGCATATCTTTTGGAGCTTGGACCATTCCATGTGGCCGCCGAAGCCGCCGTGCATGTCCTCGCCGCGCATATCCTCCATGTGCCGTTCACGCATGCCTTCCATGCCGCGGCCGTGATGCCTGCAGCTGCAGTCGCATTCCTCGCCGCATTCCTTCTTTTCGCCGCACGAAGGCGGGTCCATTTCCTGGGCATGCATCTCACTTTCTTCGCTGTCCGCCGGGGAGATTTGCTCTGAGGCGGCCTGTCCTCCGGCGCTCATGGCGGGTTGTACGCCTTGGTCCTGAGCCATCGAGAATAGCGGCGTCGAAAGTATGAACAGCAAGGACAGCATGAAAATACCCTGTTTTTTCATTTTCTACCTCCCGGGTTATTAAATTAGCCAAGTTGATTAGTGAAAGTATACCATGTGAGAGCAGATGCGCAAATCCCGCGGAGCGCCCCGCGCAGACTAATACGCGGCGACCGAGCGGGTTTCGTCTTCGGGGCAGGGGTATAAGAAGGAGTCCTTGCTTATGATGTACCGGTCGCCTCTCCATTCGACCTTGTTCGAGAAAATCGGTACGAACCATACAATGCCGATGATGATATCCTTTAACGGGACAAACAGGTAAAATAGGGGGTGGAGGTCCGACCTTACCGTCCTGCCGATGGAGTAATCGCCCAGCGACTTTAAAGACCATACCAAAAACGTGGCCGGCAGGGTTATCCTTGTGGGGCCGAACACCATTAGGGGTATCAGGGACATCAGCACCGGGTTGCCTATCAGCTCAGCGAAATATTTCGGGCCGCCTATCCTCCACCTGAGCTTCCCCCACCTCGTATGCCGGGCGGTGAACTGGCCGACCTGCCAGTACTCGTTTACCGTATTGATGAAGTGGTTTGAAAGTACGACCTTCTTTCCAGCCTCTTTCATCTTCCTGCCCAGGATATAGTCTTCCGCCAGGTACTCCTTGACCCCGCTCCACTCGCCGATCTCTTCGAAATGCTTTTTCCTAAGGAGCATGGATTTACCGACTACGCACGGCATCTTCAAGACTTTTTCCAGGAAGCACACCCCGCCTACGGTGAAGGAATTAAGGTGCAGGTTCTCGAAGACCGAGCCCAGGGTCCGGGCCCTTATACCCCGGATCAGGCTGCTGACCAGGCCCACTTCCGGGTCCTCCATGTGCCTGACGATCTCCCTTAAGTAATCCTTTTCGACCAAGACGTTGCTGTCGCTTACCAAGACGAGTCCGTACTTGGATACCCTGTATGCCGGTATGAGGTTATTGACCTTAGGGTTGAGGCCGTCGTCGCACCACTTGGCGACTATTGTAATGTCCTGGTCCGGGTACTTGTCCTTTACCTTGAGGGCCACCTTGCATGCCGGGTCGGTCAGGTCCCGGAGCGCGAATACGATCTCGTACTCGGGGTAGTCCTGCTTGCAGAAGCTCTCGAGGTTATCGAAGAGGTTGTCGTCGATGCCCTTAAGCGGCTTCAGGATGCTCACGGGCGGCATGAAATCCGTCGCCTTGCCCGGCGCCGACACGCACGAGCGCACTGCAAACACCTGTATGACATAGAGCACGAGCCCGAAGGCTGCGATAGAGTAAAAAAGCAGCGCTACCATTGTTTTTGACACCTCCTGAAAAGGGTGATGGAGACTCCGTCGTTTCCCTTGATGCACTTCTTGATAAGGCTCAGGTCCTTCGGGCAGTTAAGTAACGTCTTCCACGAATATAGATGCCTCGGCTTATGGAAGTCGCTGTTCGCTATATACGGATATTTCTTCAGGCTTATCACGTTGAACACGTCGTCCCTGTTCGCTATCTCCCAGGCATCGATGTACTTCGAATAGCGCTCACGGTTGTTCCAGAGGAACAGGGTGTCGACGAAGGTCTTCTCGGAGGTCTGGTGGGGGTGGCAGGCTATGGTCAGCGAGTCCTGCTTCTTCGCTTCGAGGAATATCTTTTCAAAGTCCCAGCAGGCCGGGACGAACTCCTTTATGTCGATAATCAGGAGATGTGCGGCCTTGTCCGACGAGAAGGAGTTCTTGGTGATCTCGATTCCGGGTATGACCAGCATGCCGTATTTGTCCCAGGCCCGCCGGGCCTCAGCACGCACGTCCTCGAGGTATTCGTCGAAATTACCCGGGGTGATGGAGTACTTCAGGCGGTGGGCAAGCTTCCCCATGGCGTTGTCGCCGTTAACGACATGGTCTGTGATTGAGATTACGTCGAAACCTGCCTGACCGTAGAAGTCAACTACTTTTTTGAGGACGACGGAGCCGTCGGAGTAGGTGGTATGTATATGGAAGTCACATAGGAGCATCTAATACGGCGATTTCATGCCTGTTTATACGCTGTAGGAGAAAGCGTCTACTACCTGCGAGAAGTTCTTCTTCAAAGGGCACGCCCAGTGCGAGCTCGTCGTGCAGTACTCCTCCATATGCTTTTTGCTGGGGATAATGCTTATATCCGGAGACACGCAGATAAAGGTTTCATATTCGTTTAAGTGTGGACAGTTCATAATAGCCCTCCTTTGTGTTTAGTCATTTCAGATTCCCTCCAGAAACTGCGCCTGCCGTTTCTGGAAGCCCAGGAAGAAAGGGCATATCTTGTGCATCCGGGTCTTGCAGTACTCCCTGAGCTGGAAGTAGCTCGGGCAGTACGAGTCGTTCACGGTGACACATCTATGGTTTTCCCTCTTTATGAGGTTCGGGCATCCCGTATGTCTTTTCTTCTCTGTCATATCCGCTTCCTTCCACTGTGAATTAAAGCATAAAAATATTTAAATATAATGAAGGCTCCATTACAGTTAAGTTAAAAAACACCCGCATTGGCCTAAAAGGAGGAGGTAAAGCTCCAATGCGGGTGGATTTCTTCCTTCCAAGGCATCAAAGGAAGAGAAGCTTTTAATGCTTGTCTATGCTAACGCATGCCCCAATGGGATGCGATTAATAGTATCCCGGCCAGTATAAATACCGTCAACAGAAGCTCCAGGTTTTTGTCCAGGCATTTTCTTTCCATCATACGGCCTCTTTCGACTTGTCCGGCGAGTACAGTATCGCCAATGTCCTGAGCCCGCCCAGCACCATGATCAGAAGGGCCAGGGAACTCACATAAAGCGGCGCGAGGTTATGGCTGTAGAGGCCGACCATAACCTCCCTTAAAATAAACACAATCGCGCCGTCTATGATAAATGTTATCCTGAGCCTGTGGATCTCGAAGAACTCGACTATGCTCCTGAATAGCTCGATTACGACAAACATGGAAAGGGTGTTCGTGATTATCGAGTCGAAGGCCGTATTTATCGAATCGCTCTTGAATATCGCCCCGAGGTCCAGGAAAAGCCTTGCGACGCCGATTAAAAGAGCAAGTATTACAACGGGTATCATCATCTTGATTATTATGTCCACCACCTTATTGAATAGTAATAATCCGGTGGAGGGATTGATTACGGGCGCCTTTTCATGGGCAATAATCCCCGAAGCTTCATTTTCCATGCGGCCATTAAAGCACGGCGTTATTTCAATATAATTAAGCGAATATTACAAATTCATGAATATTTAGGGGGTTGGGGGCCTAAAAAGCAGTAATCCCTGATAGACCATCGGGATGAGCGGACTGATATAATAGGAGTATAAGTGCTGGTGCAATATGTAGAATATAAGGAGGGGCCGCCATGAGACGATTGGTTATCTTTATGGGCTGCGCCGTGCTGTTAATCCTTATTGGCAGGGGGGTGGCCATGGCCGAAGTCCATACCCAGGCAGTTGAATACAGGCAGGGCGATACCGTTCTTGAGGGTTTCCTGGCCTACGACGACAGTTTCACGGGGAAGCGTCCGGGGATGCTCGTGGTCCATGACTGGACGGGAGTCGGCCCGTACGTCAAAGGACGGTGCGAACAGCTCGCCCGGCTTGGCTATGTCGCATTCGCGGCGGACATTTACGGGAAGGGGATAAGGCCGAAGGCAAAAGAAGATGCGGCCAAGGAAGCAGGCATTTACCTTAACGACAGGGCGCTTATGAGGGCCAGGGTGAAAGCGGGGCTTGAGGAGCTTAAGAAGCAGGACCTGGTTGACCCCGGAAGGATCGCCGCAATTGGGTACTGTTTCGGCGGTGCGGCCGTCCTGGAGCTTGCCAGGAGCGGGGCCAACATAGCGGGCGTGGTCGTCTTCCACGGGACGCTTTCGAACCCGAACCCGGCCGATGCCAGGAACATCAAGGCGAAGGTGCTTGTGCTGCACGGCGCGGACGACCCGTTCGCCGACAGAAAGCAGGTCAACGCCTTCATAGACGAGATGCGGAAGACGGACGTGGACTGGCAACTGGTACTATATGGCGGGGCGGTGCACGGCTTCACGCTGCCCGACGCGGGCAACGACCCCAAAAAAGGCGTGGCCTACGACGAGCGCGCGGACAGACGCTCGTGGCAGGCCATGAAAGATTTCCTGGGGGAGATATTTAAATAGCCGACTTCATGTAATCGAAGCCGTGCAGCTTCCGGACCTCGGGCTTTTTCCCGAGGAGCCGCTCGATGCCTCGGAGCATGTCCCTGTCGTCGGGGGTGACGAGCGTAAATGCGTCGCCCGTTCTCTCCGCGCGGCCGGTGCGGCCAATGCGGTGGGTGTAGGCGTCCACGGTGTCAGGCATATCGTAGTTTATTACGTGCGATATCCTCGTGACGTCTATCCCTCGGGCGGCGATGTCCGTCGCCACAAGCACACGGTAACGCCCGGTCTTGAACCCGTCGAGCGCGGCCTGGCGCTTGTTCTGGGAGAG
>JBEKYB010000138.1:0-5594 GCA_049511435.1 Nitrospirota bacterium
ACCCCCGACAGCCGGTCGTGCTCGCCGGCAACCAGCAGTATCCTTTTGAAACCCGTCCTGGAGAGTATCCGCGCTTGCCCGACGGCCTCGTCCGGCGAGAGCGCCTTCCTGCGGGCCTCCTCGTTCGAGTGCCTGAACCCGCAGTATAGACAATCGTTCGAGCAGTAGTTGGACAGGTAAAGCGGCGCGAAAAGGACTATCCTCGGGCCGAATACGGCCTCCTTGACCCTGCCTGCCGCCCCGAAAAGGAGCGACAGCCCTTCGGGGTCTTCAAGACAAAGGAGCGCCGCCGCCTCATCCAGGCTAATCCCTTCAAGGCGCTCGGCGCGGGCCAGTATGTCCTTGAGGCGGTCAGTCTCCGGGGCGGAAGCGCCGCCAAGGGCGGCCTCGGTCTTATTTGTAATATCCATAATAGCTGCAGTGTCTATCATCTTTATTCTCCCGGCTCTCCTAACAGAAGCCTGAGCACGCAGTTCGCCTGGTGGTGTGCGGCTATGCCTACCCTGGGGGCCATAAGCCCTGTCCCTGTCCCCGCCGCGGTCTCCTGGTCTCCCACTATATAATACCCTTCCCCGAAGGGCATGGTCCTTATGGTGTTGGACGGCCCGTGCCCCGCGACGCCCGACGCGGCTACCACGGGCACGCCGGGACATGACCTAGCCATTGTGTTTATAAGGAGCGCCTTCATCTCGGCGCCGTCGAACGCTTCCACCAGCACATTTACATTGCAGAATATCTTCGGTATGTTCTCTTCGGTGAGTATCTCCCTGTGAGGCATGGTCTTGACGTACGGGTTGATACGCCTGAGGTTCTCCTCCATCGCCTCGGTCTTCGGCTTCCCTATCTGGTCCACGAAGTACTGCTGGCGGTTCAGGTTGCTGGGCTCGACGACATCGAAGTCCGCAAGCACGAGCTCGCCCACGCCCACGCGGGCAAGCGCAACCGCCACGGCCGACCCCAGCCCGCCCAGGCCCGCTATGCCGACCCGCGCACCTTTCACTTTCTCGTGCACGCCAGGCGTGTGCCGCGCCATCATGAGCGATTCCAGTTCTTCCCTGGACGGCTTCGTGCCCTTCCTGATGAAGACTATAGTGTCGCCGTCCGAGAGCACCGGGTTGTCGGAAGTAGGGAACCCGTTCAGTATCATGAGGTCCGCACCCGGCTTGTGACGTGCGCGGACTTCCATAAGCTTCGGCGGCTCGGCGAACTCCACGAACCGCTCATTTATTTTTATCCGTATCATAGTATTTTAAATTTTAGGGCAATGGGCTTTGGAAGTCAACCTAAACCCTGCCATATCAGCTTGCCCTCCTGAAAGAATGGTTGGCGAGGACGACCATCACGACCAGGAATCCCGATACTAAAGAGAGGTCGAGGCTTAAAGGGTATTCCGGCCCCATGGGAGTCCCCGATGCGGATACGAGCAGGATATTCTTCATCGCGTCCACGCCGTAGGTCAGCGGATTGAAACGAGTAACCTCGCGAAGGACCGGCGGCATGAGCTTCACGGGGTACATCGCGCCCGAAAGGAAGAACATGGGCATGACCAGGAAGTTCATTATGATGTTGAAGCCCTCATAGGACGTCATCCGCGAGGCAACCAGTATACCAAGCGAGGTTAGCGCGAAGGCCAGCAGGCCTGCCGAGAATATCAGGAGAAAAAACTGCCACAGCCCTATCCGGATCCCCAGCACAGGTATGAATATGACCATCAGGAGCACCTGTATCAGGGATATGGAGGTCCCGGCCATCGCCTTCCCGAACACTATCGAGAAGCGCGATATCGGGGCGACCAGTATTTCCTTCAGGAAGCCGAACTCCCTGTCCCAAACTATCGATATAGCGGAAAAAATCGAGGCGAAGAGCACCGTAAGCCCTATCATGCCCGGGAAGATGAACTGGATGTACGAGACCCCGCCGGATGGCCTGACAAGCCTGCTCATCCCGCCGCCCACCACGAACAGCCAGAGCACGGGCCTTGCCATGGTGCCCATGAGGCGGCTCTTCTCCCGCAGGAACTTCCGGAACTCCCTGTACATGATTACATATACGGCCTTGGCGTTGTGCAGGAGCATGCTCAATGCCTCCGCCCGCCCGCCCTGGCAAACGAGCGCATCGCCCCGTATGCGTCCGTGCCTTCTTCCCGTATGTTCTTGCCCGTGAGGGCGAGGAAGACGTCGTTAAGGCTCGGCCTCGTCAGGCTCACGGAGGTTATGTCGGATTCCAGCCCCTTGATGAGAGACGGCAAAAGCTCCTCTCCCTTTTCGACCGTGAGTATGACGCCGCCGTCCGTTTTGGTCGGCATGAGACTGAATTTCTCCGAGATTTCTCGGGCGAGGGCGTCGTTATCCCTGGCCGAGAGGCGGAGCGTGTCGCCCTTCAGGCCCGCCTTCAGCTCCGCGGGTGTCCCGATGGTTATTATCCGGCCCAGGTCTATTATCGCGATCCTGTCGCAGAACTCGGCCTCCTCCAGATAATGCGTCGTCATGAATATGGTTATGCCCGTCCGGCCCTTCAGGTCTCGGATGAACTCCCAAATCATGTTCCTGGTCTGCGGGTCGAGGCCCAGCGTCGGCTCGTCCATGAAAAGCACCTTCGGGTAATTGAGAAGGCCCCGGGCAATCTCCAGCCGCCGTTTCATCCCGCCCGAGAACCTCCTTACTATCTCCTTCCTTCGCGCCGAAAGCCCCACAAGCTCCAGCGATTCCTCTATCCTCTTCGCGGCGGTCTTTCGGTCAAGGCCGTAGAGGTAGGCGTGGAACAGTAAGTTCTCATACGCCGTCAGGCCGTTGTCGAGCGTCGGGTCCTGGAATATTATCCCGATGGAGCGGCGCACATGGTCGGGCTCCTTTACGCAGTCGAAGCCCGCGACGGACGCCCTGCCGGATGTCGGGGATAAGAGCGTGCAGAGCATGCTTATGGTCGTGGACTTACCGGCCCCGTTCGGGCCCAAAAAGCCGAAGACCTCGCCCGGCTCTACGGCAAAGGATATCCCGTCCACGGCTGTGAGGCCGCCGAATTTCTTTACGAGGTTGTCTACTGTGATGTTTGACATTGCGGCTTAGGTAGCCTTGGAAAATTATGTCCCACTGATCTCTTTAAAAGCATTTTCTACTGCTATTTTAAATATTGGTTTATAATCAGGATATTGCTCTCTATATCTTTAATTTGTTTCTTTTGCTGAGGTGTATACACGGCATCCTTTAGACGTATGCCTAGATAGCTTATGTCGTTGTCTGCAAGAAATTCCAACATATTTATGCTGGAATTAATTTGACCGGCTCTAAGATATTTTAAATTTGTTATTTCATTTTTGAGATCAATAGCATCTAATTCACCAATGGTAGGGACAGTGGTTAAAAAATAATTCGCTTGCTTAATTCCATTTTTATGGCCTAAATAGGCCCCGGATAGAAAAGCAATACCAATAGCAAGTAAACAAAGAATAAATTTCGTAATACCGGGAACCTTCATCAGAACCCCTTTTCTCTATGTACCCTTAACCCCTCGCCCTCTTATGGGAGAGGGGCAGAGGGTGAGGGTTATTTATACCACTCGTTTTTATCCTTTGGCACGTACCACTGGGTCTGGAAGTTGTACCAGATGCCGAGCGGCTCCTTCTTTACTCCCTTGAACCTCTTGTGCAGTATCGGGAGCGAGTCCGGGACGTACAGGAACGTGTACGGCGCGTCGTCCGAGAGTATCTGATGTATCCGGTGGTAGATTTCCTTCCTCTTGTCCATGTCGAAGGTCTGACGGCCTTCTATTAAGAGCCTGTCAACCTCGGGGTTTTTATAGCTTACGAAGTTGAACTCGCCCTCCTTGGTCTTGGAGGAATGCCAGATGTCGTATCCGTCCGGGTCCCGGGGAAGCGCCCAGCCCAGTATTATCGCCTCGAATTTCCTTTTGTCTATGAAATCGTGCAGAAGCGCCTGCCACTCGAGCGATTCGAGCTGTACATCTATGCCGACCTTTTTAAGGTCCTGCTGGATTATCTCGCCGACCTTCTTGCGCTCGGGATTATCCTGGTTTATCAGGATAGTGAATGAAAACGGCTGCCCATCCTTGGCGAGCATCCCGTCCTGGTCTGGTGTCCACCCGGCATCGGCCAGGAGCTTTAGCGCCTTGTCCTTGTCGTAGGGGTATCCCTTGACGTCCTTGTTGAACGCCCAGGACTCAGGCGGGAACGGCCCGGAGCATGGCGTCCCCAGCCCCAATAGCACACCTTCGATTATTGACTTCTGGTCTATCGCGTACGAGAGCGCCTGGCGCACCCGTTTGTCCTTGAATTTAGGGTCGTTCAGGTTGTAGCCCAGGTAAGTGTACGCGAATGCGGGGAAACGGAACTTCTGGAAATGCTCCTTAATATCGGGCGTGTCCGACTCGCGCGCGTACTGCAGGGGCGTAAGCCCCATGTAGTCTATGCCCCGCGTCCTGAGCTCCAGGAACTCCGTCTCCTGGTCCGGGATTATCCTTGCGATGTACCTGTCTATGTGCGGCCTGCCCTCGAAGTAGTCGTCGAACGCGTCCAGCACAATCCTGTTCCCCGATATCCACTGCCCGAACTTATACGGCCCGGTCCCGACGGGATGCCTGTTGAAATCGTCCGTGTTGATGTCCTTGCCCTTGAGCAGATGCTCCGGTATCATGCCCATGCCCCACGACTCGAGCGCGGGCGCAAAAGGCTCCTTGTAGGTCACCCGCACGGTGTAGGGGTCGGGGGCCTCGACGCTCTCGAGCGGCCCGAGGCTGTCGCTGTACGGTGTCGCGACCTTCGGGTCCTTGAGGGTCTTATAGGTGAATAGCACGTCCGCGGATGTGAACGGGACGCCGTCATGCCATTTGACGTTTCTCCTCAGGTGGAAGGTTATCGTAAGCCCGTCCGGGGACACGTCCCAGGACTCGGCCAGGTCACCGGTTATCTTTATGTCCTTGTCGTATTTGGTGAGGCCGTTGAATATGAAGCCGGATATGTCGGCGGACGCGGAGTCCGATGCGAGCATGGGTATGAGCCTCTTGGCATCTGCGCCCAGGGCGACCGTTATCGTATTCGGGTCTTTTATGTCCTCATGCCTTTTGGAGCACGACAGAAGAAGCGCCGGGATGAGCAGCATCAGAAAAGCCGTTTTTAACCTGGACAATTTTCCCTCCGTTAATGGCGCCAAAAATGCCAGCATGGCGAACGGGACGAAACAAAAAGGGGGCCATAGCCCCCAAAGTCCTTATGATGTCATTCCAGGCCCTCGGGCCGGGGAATCTCTAACCGGCTCCTATTTATGTCCCGGCGCGGCCGGGCTTGCCGGGAAAGCGGTCCCCGGTGCGGACGGTGCGGTACCGGGCTGGGCCGGCATGTTAGGGGCTGAAGGCATTGCCGGCCTTGCGGGCATCTGCTTCTTCGGCTGGTTCCCTTCCATGATAGACTTGGCGTTCCCCGTGCTCGAAGACATTGCCAGCAGAAGGGACGTCACCATGAATATCGCCCCTGCGACGGAAGTAACCTTTGTGAGGAAGTTGCCCGCGCCGCGGCTGCCGAAGAGGGTCTGGGAGCCGCCGCCGCCGAAGGTCGCGCCGATATCCGAACCCTTCCCCGCCTG
>JBEKYB010000139.1:0-5490 GCA_049511435.1 Nitrospirota bacterium
CAAGTACAGCAAACATCGGTAAGAAAGGAATCAATCCCCAATACGAACCAAGCGCAAGAGGGGTGAAGAAGAGCATCACCAAAGCCCCGGCATACATCGGGTGGCGAATCATGCCATACGGACCTGTTGTTACCGCTCTTTGCTCGCTACTCACCTCTATCGTGACAGATGTGTAGCTGTTTTCCTTAAAGACCAGGAATATGGCGAAAAGTCCGAGCATGAAAACTTCAGGGGGTCTCAGGAGAAGTTCGATAGTTCACTGGGCGCAAGGCTCAAGGAATCGGGCCAGGGCGACGAAGGCAAATAACCCCCGGAGGGTTGGATGAAGAAGCCGGCTGCGGTAGTTGTCATCGGGCTTATACTGCTTGTCATCGTGCTGATAGCGCTTTCGACCGGCGTCTCCCTTTTCTTGGGGCAGACGCCGGTGGTATCTTCCGACAAGGTCGCCCTCGTCAAGATAGAAGGGGTTATCCTGGACGCGGACGATACGATAGACCAGCTCAGGAAATATTCCAAAAATCCCTCCATTAAGGCCATAGTGCTCCGTATAAACAGCCCCGGCGGGGCCGTAGTCCCCTCGCAGGAGATATACGAGGAGATAATGAAAATCAGGGCCCAGGGGAGCCAGAAGATAGTGGTATCCATGGGGGCCGTGGCCGCTTCAGGCGGTTATTATATCGCCTCGGCCGCTGATAAGATAGTGGCAAACCCCGGCACGCTCACCGGCAGCATCGGCGTCATAATGGAACTGGCCTCAATCCAGCAGCTCCTCGAAAAGATAGGCGTCAAAAGCGAGACCATCAAGGCGGGCGCCAGAAAAGACGTCGGGGATTTCATGAGGACGATGACGCCCGACGAGAAGGAATACCTCCAGACGGTAACGGACAATATCCACGCCCAGTTTGTTGACGCCGTCGCGGAAGGACGGAAAATGAAGAAGGAAGATGTCTGGAAGCTGGCGGACGGGAGCGTATACACCGGGAAAGAGGCCAAGGACCTGCATCTGGTGGACGAACTGGGCGACCAGGAAGACGCAGTCAGGCTGGCGGGCAGGCTGGCGAAGATAGCGGGCGAGCCGAAGGTCGTGACCGAAGAGAAGAAAACCACCATATGGGACATAGTAAAAGGCAAGGACGTAAACAGCCTTTTCAAGGGCGCGCTGCCTCAGAACCTACAGACGCTTATGTATTTGTACGCAGTCCCCGCCATTAGATAAAAAAAGCATATCTTTAACCTTGACAATGGGTTAGTGATATGATATTAATTGGCCGGAAAGTAAGGGCCCCAAACGGGGAGAGCGAGAAGTAGTTCAGCTTCAAGTTTACGGGCATTCTTAGGGGGTTATATGACGAAGGCGGAACTGGTGGAAAAGGTATCCGACAAGGTGGACGGCCTTACGAAGAAGCAGACCGAAGTAATCATCAATACCATTTTCGAGAGCGTTAAAGAAGCCTTGTCCAAGGGCGACAAGATCGAAATCCGCGGTTTCGGCAGCTTCAAAATCCGCTCGAGGAAGCAGCGCGAGGGCAGGAACCCAAAGACCGGCTCTCCCGTATCGGTACCCTCCAAGAAAGTGCCTTTTTTCAAGGCCGGGAAAGAACTTAAGGAGCTTGTGGACGGGAAATAGGCGTATCCAGGGTAATCATTGAAGACTCCGGATTTTATCTTCCCCCGCAAGTACATATACGTCCTAATCCTGTCCTGGCTGGCCTTCCTAAGCCTCATCCTGCTCAAAAACCAAAGGCCGCTCAAGCTTATTTCCATTGAGGCGGCATATCTGCCTTCTGACCTGCTGGCATCTCTCTTAAAACTTGGATCAGGGATAAAAGAGCTCGGTCTGCTTGTTCTTTTAATCCTTGCGGCGATAGGGGCGGGCCGGCTTATCCTGAGCTCCTTCCGGGCCTCGTCCGGAAATTTGCAGATGGCCGTCTTCTCGCTCGCCATAGGCCTCGGCGCCCTGTCTTATCTTACCTTCTTCCTCGGGATAATAGGCGAATATAACAGCGCGGGCCGCGTCGTATGTAGAGGGGCAATAATACTTATGGCGCTCTTCGGCCTGTATTTTATATTAAAAGCGGCGAGGCGGACGGCACTTCCCGGCCGGGGCGGCATCTTAAGGTCAATCCTTGTCTTGTCCCTGATACTCATCGGCGTCTTTATTTTTGCAAAGGCGCTCGTTCCCGCCACATTTTACGATGCGGTCGCATATCATCTCAGCGCGCCCAAATGGTATATCCTGGAAGGCGGGATAAAATATAACCCGTACGACACCTTTTCGAATTTCCCTTTCACGGAGGAGATGCTTTACACGCTTGGGATGCTTGTCTCGGGACTGAAGCTGGCCCAATTGATTAGTGTTACGGTCTTCCTGGCATGCGTCCTGGCCGTCTACAGTTTCAGCAGGGACTTCATAAAAGAGATAAACCCCGCCCTGCCCGCGCTGATATTCCTGGTAACGCCGGCGTTTATCGAAAATTCCGTGATATATACCAATGACCTCATGCTCGTGTACTACACGCTGATGACCGTCTATGCGTTTTTTGTATGGGAGGACAGGCGCGATACCAGGTATCTCGTTTTGTCGGGGGTGTTCGCGGGTTTATGCCTCGGCACCAAATACGTCGCCCTGGCCTCGATTGCGGCCCCGGCGGCCGCGGCGGTCTTCTTTACGGCTTTCAGGAGGGATGACGGCGGTATTTTGAAGGGCCTTAAGGCGTCGTCGGTATTTTTGGCGGCTGCGCTCATAACCTTCATGCCCTGGATGGTGAAAAATTATATATATACGGGGAACCCTCTTTACCCGGCATTTTATCCGTTATTAGGCGGCAAAGACTTTAGCGCCGTCCGGTATGCCTGGATGGAATCAAGCACTAGGAAGGCGGGATTTAAGGAAGCCATCTCCGGGCTTTTCAGGCATCCGCCTGAGCTGTTCACGGGCAGACCCACGGACATTGCCAATATCTACGGCGCGGCGCCTTTCCTGGGCCCGTTCGTCATGGTCTTCATGCCGCTGCTCGTGCTGATAAAAAAAATTCCCCTGGTGATAAAGAAGCTGGCATTTCTTTCAGTGGCGATGTTTATCCTCTGGGACTTCACATACCCTATTGCCAGGTTCCTCTACCCGGCATTCGCCATCGGGCTGGTCGTCTCGGCATATGCGCTGTCCAGGCTTGTGCAAGGCTCGCCCAGGTATTTCAAGGCGGCGGTCATCGTCTTTGTCGGGTTTTTCCTGGCTTTTAACGCCTCCAGGGCCTTCTTGTCCATTGACGATGCCTCTTCGACATTCGGCTTCCAAAACACAAAAGAGAATGACGAAGATTACCTGAGACGTATGGAAATAGAGCATAATATCGCGCTTTCATCATACTCGGTAGACAGCTATATCAATAATAACCTGCCGGGGGACGCGAAGGTCCTGATAATAGGCGACGTCCAGCACCTGTACCTGAACAGGAGGCATGTATATACATACGTATCGGCGACGACCCCATATGAATGTTTTTTGAAAGGCGCAGGGGACTACAAGGCCGTTTTCGATGGACTGAAGAAGGACGGCATTACGCATATACTTTATAACCCGCTCGAACTCAGAAGGTTAGAGAAGCTGGGCGCTATTAACCTCAGGGAAGAAGACAATCCTATTATAGAGAATGCCCTCCGGAGCCCTTACGTAAGGATTATCGCAACCTCCGTAAAGGGTGTAGACCCTATACCGGTATTTCTTTTTAAAATTTTATGAAGTACAAGGACATGCTCGGCCGTGCGGAAGCGGTCACGGTCGAACAGGCAAAAGAGATATTCTACGCCAGCTTTAAAGCGCCTACCCTTGCTGCGGAGGATGTCCCGGTTTCGGACGCGCTAGGAAGAGTTCTGGCCGAAGACGCCGCCTCTAATACCAATCTCCCGGACTTCGCCCGCTCCTCGATGGACGGGTATGCGGTCATGTCGAGGGACACCTTCGGCGCGACGGAATCGCTTCCGGCTTATCTGAAAGTTGCCGGAGAGGTAAAAATGGGAGAGGAGGCGAAGGTCCAGCTGTTGAAGGGCCAGGCGGTGCGGGTTTCGACCGGAGGCATGCTCCCGCCGGGCGCGGACGCCGTCGTGATGCTTGAGTATACTCAGCCGTTCGGGGAAAATGAGGTCGAGGTCGCACGCCCTGCCGCCCCGGGAGAAAATGTCGTACAGCCCGGAGACGACATAAAAGGGGGACAGGTGATAATACCCAGGGGCCGCCGTCTGAGACCTCAGGATTTGGGTGCGCTTGCCGGTATAGGCGTGACCGCCGTCAAGGTTTTTCGGAGGCCGCTCGTTGCCGTGATAAACACGGGCAACGAGATAATAAGCGCGGATAGAGAACCCATGCCCGGCCAGGTGCGGGACGTGAACTCGTATAACCTTGCGGGACTGATACAGCAGGCCGGGGGCGAGCCTCTCAGGCTCGGGATATACCGGGACGAATATGCCCCTATAAAAAAAGCCGTCGAGGAGGGCATAGCAAGGGCCGACATTATTGCGATTACCGGCGGAAGCTCCGTCGGCACGGGCGACCTGACCGCGAAGGTGATAGATGGCCTAGGCCCGCCCGGCGTCCTGGTCCACGGGGTGTCCGTGAGGCCGGGTAAACCTGTTATAATAGGAATGGCGGCCGGTAAAGCCGTTTTCGGGCTGCCGGGCCATCCGGTCGCGGTTACAGTTAGCTTCGAGCTATTTATAGGCCCGCTGATAAAGATGCTGTCAGGCGAGATAGACCCGCTTGGCCTCGCGGGCATCCCGCCTCTAAGGGTCGTCATGGCACGGATTTCCCGGAACTATTCCTCGGCCCCGGGCCGGGAAGACCACCTGAGGGTCGCGCTTGCGAAGAAGGACGGCGAGCTATGGGCGAGGCCCGTGCTCGGGAAATCGGGGCTGATATCGACACTCGTAAACGCTCACGGCACGGTCGTGATACCGCTTGAGAAGCCCGGCCTGGAGAAAGGCGAGTGGGTCGAGGTGAAACTCTTTGAATAGCGATTTGCCAAAAAGACAGGTCTACATAAAAGCCACACCGCTTGAGGACGCGCTTAGGCTGTGGCGGGCAAGGCTATCCAGTCTGGGGATGTGGAAGGCGCTGCCGGGGGAGTCTCTGCCAGTGGATGACGCTCTTGGGCGCACGACGGCCGCGGCGGTCAGCGCGAAACTCTCGTCTCCTTTCTTTCATTCTGCGGCGATGGACGGCATGGCGGTCCGCTTCGCCGATACCGTCGGGGCGTCCGAACAAAGCCCCAGGCGGCTGAAGGTCGGAGAGCAGGCGATATCCGTGAATACCGGCGACCCCATGCCCGACGGCATGGACGCCGTCATAATGATAGAGGAGATAGACGAGTCGGACGGATATGCGGAGATTATCAAGCCCGTCACGCCGTGGGAGCACGTGAGGGTCGTGGGCGAGGATATCGTCGCCACGGAGCTTATCGTCCCGGAGAACCATGTTCTAAGGCCGGTGGACCTGGG
>JBEKYB010000140.1:0-5458 GCA_049511435.1 Nitrospirota bacterium
ATCGGATGCTCCTTGACGCCCAGGACTATGTAGAGGTCGCCCGGAGGCCCGCCTCCGGCCCCAGGCTCGCCCTGGCCCGATATCCTCAGGCGGCTCCCGGAGTCCACTCCCGCAGGTATCTTCACGTTCAGTGTCTTCTCGCGCTCGACGAACTTCCGGCCTCCGCATTCTGGGCACGGGCTGGTGATTATCTGGCCCTCGCCGTGACAGCGGTTGCATGTGCTGCTGATGGTGAAGAACCCTTGCTGGACCCTCGTCTGCCCAGTGCCGCGGCATGTCGGGCATGTCTTCGGCTCGGTCCCGGGGCTGGTGCCTTTCCCGCCGCAGCTATCGCAGACCTCGGTCTTCGGAATCCTTATCGTGGTCTCCTTGCCGAAGGCCGCCTCCTCGAAGCTGATGGTCATGTTGTAGCGGAGGTCTGCGCCGCGCGAGGCTCTGGAGCGGCCTTGCCCGGCGGCCGTGCCGAAGAAGTCGCCGAATATATCGCCGAAGATGTCCGAGAAATCCCTCGCGCCGCCGAAGCCGCCGCCCATCCCCTCGACGCCCGCGAAGCCGAACTGGTCGTAGCTTGCGCGCTTCTCCGGGTCGGAGAGCACCTCGTAGGCCTCGGTGGCCTCCTTGAACTTCTCGGACGACTCGGTGTGGTTGTCCGGGTTTTTGTCCGGGTGGTGCTTCATCGCGAGGCGGCGGTAGGCCTTCTTTATCTCCGTGTCGCTCGCGTTTTGATGGACGCCTAAAACTTCGTAGTAGTCGCGTTTAGCCAAGATTAATTTTCCTCGAATTATTGCTTGTAGCTGCCCGATTCATCGGGCGATTCAAGGACGCTCCATAAATGGAGCAGCTACGTAAAGAACAAACACAAGCCCAGCCCATTTAAGGGCCGGGCTTAGATTATCTCACATGACGGCGGGTAATTCAACCCTGCTTATTACTTCTTCTCCTCGAATTCCGCGTCCACGACCTTTTCGCCGCCGGTCGACCGGTCGCCGCCGGAAGGCTGCTCGCCCGAGGCCTGACCGGATTCGCCGCCCTGCTCCGCGCCGGGCTGTCCGCCTGCGGCCGCGCCGGCCTTCTTATACACCTCTTCGGCCAGCTTGTGCGAGGCCTGCGAGAGCTTCTGCATCGCGTCCTTTATCGAGGTCAGGTCGCTTCCGTCCTTGACCTTCTTCGCTTCCTCCAGCGCGGACTGTATCTCGGCCCTCTCGCCTTCGGATATCTTGTCGCCGTAGTCGGTCAGGGACTTCTCCACGGAGTATATGAGCGTGTCGCACTCGTTCCTGGCCTCGGCCAGTTCCCTCTTGCGCTTGTCCTCTTCCGCGTGCGCCTCGGCCTCCCTGACCATCTTCTTTATCTCTTCCTCGGAAAGGCCCGAGGACGCGGTAATCTTGATGGACTGCTCGCGGCCGGTACCCAGGTCCTTAGCGCTGACGTGGACTATGCCGTTTGCGTCTATGTCGAACGTCACCTCTACCTGGGGTATGCCCCTGGGGGCAGGCGGTATGCCGACCAGCTCGAACCTGCCCAGCGTCTTGTTGTCGGACGCCATCTCGCGCTCGCCCTGGAGGACGTGGATGGAGACGGCGGTCTGGTTGTCGGACGCGGTCGAGAATATCTGGCTCTTCCTCGTGGGTATGGTGGTGTTCCTTTCGATGAGCTTCGTCATGACTCCGCCCAGGGTCTCGATGCCAAGCGAAAGCGGCGTCACGTCCAGGAGCAGGACGTCCTTCACGTCGCCCTTCAGCACCCCGCCCTGGATGGCCGCGCCTATCGCCACGACCTCGTCCGGGTTGACGCCCCTGTGCGGCTCCTTGCTGAAGAAGTCCTTCACCACCTGCTGCACCTTGGGCATCCTGGTCATCCCGCCGACAAGCACCACCTCGTTTATGTCCGGAGCAGTCTTGCCTGCGTCGGAAAGCGCCTTCCTGCAAGGGTCGATGGTGCGCTGGACGAGGTCGTCCGTAAGCTGCTCAAGTTTGGCGCGGGACAGCTTCATCAGGAGGTGCTTCGGCCCGGATGCGTCCGCCGTAATGAACGGGAGGTTTATCTCGGTATCGAGCGAGGACGACAGCTCGACCTTCGCCTTCTCCGCCGCCTCCTTAAGCCTCTGTAGGGCCATCTTATCCTTAGAGAGGTCTATGCCCTGGTCCTTCCTGAACTCGTCCACCAGCCATCTCATTACGCGCTCGTCGAAGTCGTCGCCGCCTAAGTAGGTGTCGCCGTTGGTCGATTTTACCTCGAACACGCCCTCGCCAAGCTCTAGTATCGATATGTCGAACGTGCCGCCGCCCAGGTCGTATACGGCTATAGTCTCGTCCTTCTTCTTATCGAGCCCGTATGCGAGCGAGGCCGCCGTCGGCTCGTTTATTATCCTCAATACGGTGAGCCCGGCTATCCTGCCCGCGTCCTTCGTGGCCTGGCGCTGGGAGTCGTTGAAGTAGGCGGGGACGGTGATGACCGCCTCTGTCACCTTCTCGCCCAGGTAGTCCTCCGCCGTCTGCTTCATCTTAACCAGTATCATCGCGGATATCTCGGCAGGGCTGTACTCCTTGCCCCGCACGATGACGTGCGCGTCGCCGTTCGATGCCTTAACTATCTTGTACGGCAGGTGCTTTATCGCGTCCTGAACCTCTTTGGAGTCGAACTTCCGGCCGATGAGCCTCTTGATGGAGAATATCGTGTTCTCCGGGTTGGTGATCGACTGCCTCTTCGCCACCTGGCCGACAAGCCGCTCGCCCGATTCCGTTATTGCCACCACGGACGGCGTGGTCCGCGCGCCCTCGGCGTTCGCGATTACGACCGGGTCTCCGTGCTCGAGTACCGCAACGCAGGAATTAGTCGTTCCCAAATCTATTCCTATTACCTTTGCCATTTTATTTTCCTCCTCATCATTTTATCGGAATTAGTGCGTCTATTCAGTCGAATCCTTCGGCGGCTTGGCCACCGTGACCATCGCGGGCCGAAGTATCCTGTCGTTCAGGAAGTACCCTTTCTGGAACTCCTCCACCACGGTGCCCGGCTCGTAGTCGGCGGTCTCCACCTGCATCATGGCCTGCTGCTTCTCCGGGTCGAACGGAAACCCTATGCTCTCCACCTGCGTGACGCCGAACTTCGAGAGCGCGTCCATGAGCTGCTTTTTCACCATCTTTACGCCCTCTATCACGCCTTCCGGGCCGGACTCTTTGGCGTGGGATATTGCGCGCTCGAGGTTGTCCAGCACTGGCAATAACTCCTTGATGATGCCCTCGTTATGGTATTTTTCCCGCTCGGACATCTCGCGGTTCATCCGCTTCCTGAAGTTCTCGGTCTCCGCGTAGAGGCGCAGGTACTTGTCCTTCCAGGCGGCCGCCTCGGCCCTGGCCTTTTCAAGCTCTTCAGCGAGAGCTTTAACGTCAACCCTGTGGCCGGCGGCTTCATGCGTCGCCACCTCTTCGGGAGTATCCGGCTTGGCCTCTTCAGGGCCCTGAGCGTGCTCGTTTATCGGGACTTTCCGGCCTTCCCGGTTATTGCCACTGCTGTTTATCACGCCTCACCTCTTGGTGAAAATCCCAGGTTATTTTATATATTATAGCTTATCTTTCGCTCATTAGCCTGCCGATTACCTTTGCGGTGCAGTCTACAAGCGGTATGACCTTGTTGTAGGGCATCCGTGAAGGCCCTATCACGCCCAGGGTGCCTATCACGTTGCCCTCGCCCCGGTAGCTGGCGACGACGATGCTGACGCCCTGCATCTCGAAGAAGGTGTTTTCGGAGCCTATGAACACCTGCACTCCCTCGGCCTCCATCGCCTTGTCGAGTATCTGGATAAGCCTGTGCTTCTCCTCGAAGGCGCGGAAAAGCTCCTTCATGCGCTCGATGTCCTTAAAGTCGGGGATATTGAATATCTCGGACATCCCGCCTATAAAGAGCTCGGCCTCCTGGGCGACTTCGGGCACGGACTCCTGCCAGACCTTCATCAGCCTTGCCAGCAAGCTGGTGTACTTGTTCTTTTCCTCCTCCATCATCGCGAGCAACCTCGAGCGTATTTCGCGCAGGGTCTTCCCGGACATCTCGCGGTTCAGGAACGCAGATATCTGCTCCAAGTCCCTCTGGGTTAAGTCTTCCTCAAGGTGTATTATCCGGTTATGGACTATTCCGGAACTCGAAACGAATATCGCAAGCGCCCGCATCCCGGAGAGCCTGACGAACTCTATATGTTTATAGACGGTCTCGGCGGGCTTCGGGGCCATCACGATGCCGGCATAGTGCGAGAGCCCTGAGAGGAGCTTCGTCGTCTCCTGCATCATGTGGGAGAAATCCTCCGTCGGCAGAGGGTAGTTCATTATCTCCCGCTCCTGCTGTACGGGGAGAGACTTGATCTCCAGGAGCGTATCTATGTAAAATCGGTACGCCTTGTCCGTCGGTATCCGCCCGGCGGATGTATGCGGCTGGGCCAGAAAGCCCATTTCCTCCAAGTCCGCCATGATATTCCTTACGGTGGCGGGGGAGATGCCGAACTCGTAGCGCTTTGTGATGGTCCTTGAGCCGACGGGCTCCGCCGTCGTTATGTAGCTCTGGATTATGGCCTTCAGGATGTTCCTGCTTCTGTCGCTTAAGTCCATATCTGCCATTCTCCCCCTTTCCTGCCGCATCCGGCTGGTTTTAGCACTCGATATATCCGAGTGCTAATAATTTAACAATTTCAGGGGAAGAAGTCAAGGAAATTAAGCAAAAAAACGAACCTGCCGGAGTAAGGCAGGCTAAAAGAAAGAGCGATTAGTTCGCTAATAAAGGATAGAGAGCGCCTCATACATTTTCGGCAACGTTTCTAATAAATATTGCCATTTAAGTTTATGACTTAATTCCTTTGTCTCATAAAGCTTTCCTTGGATAATTTTTATGAGGTCATCTCTCGCATGTAAACTTCCGCAAGCAATGTTTGCTATGACGCCCTTATCATAATCCGCCAGTACAACTTTCTCCCTATAATCTGTTTGCTTCAAGTGCTGGCTTAATTCTTCACTGCATAAAAGACGTGGATAATATGCTTTTCTTTCTAATTCAACCGCTTCGACCATTGCCGGACCAAAAATAACTCTATGATCATGGTAAAGGTCGCCTATTGTCACACCGCCACGAACTGAAAATCTTTTAAGAAGCAACTGATTGCTTGCCCAAGTCATAATTTCAAATACTTTCTGTCCGCGATTGACGGGTGCGGATACAGCAAAATTATCAGAAAAGAAAGAAAACTCGATACAGGCATGTTCCTCGATTAGCGCGTTTGGAACTCTGGAAGTATCCTTCAATCTTTGTTTTATGTCCGGAGAGAAGCTCCTCGAATGGTTAGCAATCTGATTAACAATATTTCTACAAAGGTCAAAATTCAATGGATTCCTGCAAGCCTCGCTCCATCCAATAATATCAGCATAGGCGATAATTCTTTTCTCGTACGTGTCTTTGGTCATTTGGTTAACTTTCA